>JAZRYU010000050.1:0-30768 GCA_045600885.1 Prevotella sp. | reverse complement strand
ATACCAATACTTTATCAAGCACTTCTTGTGTGAGACTAACACCCTATATTCCCGTTTTCCTTTTGTTGGTATTACTCTGCCTATTGTTGGCATTTGAGCGATTGAATCAATATCTTTCGATATATTCTCCACCAGTGTTTTCACAAAAGACTTGTCCCTGTTTGAATAATACCACAAGATTTGGTTACTCATTGCTTTCGAGGCAGTCTTGGACAACCTTACTACAAGTTTTTCCATGCCGACATAATTTTGGAAGAATCTTCTTCTGACAGGAAATCAGCTTCATCCATCGTATCATAATAGGCAATCTCATCACTCTCTGACACAAAAGTACATTGTTCTGGAGCCTCATCCATATAATAAGAATGAGACTTCATCTCTTGTAGATGAGTATCGTCTATTGCTATCTTCTTTGCGACATTCTCCAGACCATCAAGCTCAGAAGATTTAGACAGCATCAAGATAATGAGATGGCGTTTAACCTCATCACTAACCCTGTCAGGACGCATTGAGTCGTAAAGTCAATGTGCGGTAAGTTCTGCGTGACTCATAATAAAATTCCTTTATTCAGCTGCAAAAATATGGATTTATTTGCAAACTGCCAAATATTTCGCCAACTATTTCTACTTTTCTTGCTGTTAAGGTGGGTTCTATAAAGAACCCACCTTAAACGAATAGCTAAAAGCTTTCACACGAAAAATAGAGAATAAAAGATGTGGTCAACAAAAAATCAGGCTTTTGTTTTGAGTTTTAGATAAAAAACACTACCTTTGCACCCGTAAACATCAAGAGCAGTCGCTTTTAGCGGACTCACCAACCGAGCAAGCAGCGAGAGCTGTAAGAAATAAATCTCGATTTAGTTTCTTATAGCCGAGTCGCGCACGAGGAAGACAAAGTCAACCGAGCAAGCAGCGAGACAAAGTCAACCTCGTTTTAGGTGCCACGGTGGTAAAGGTACGATGTGGAAGTGTCTTGTTTTTATCAAGACTTCGTTTAACTTCAAAAACAAACCTAATATGGAAAAGAACCTCTCTTCACAGTTCGCTTCGCAGTTTGCCGAAGCATCACACCGTTCTCTCGTAGAATCATTCAACTCACAGGTAGGAAACCGCGGCTTCAATTCCGCACGCGCAGCACACGACCACGCTCTCATTGCAGAGTTCAAGCGTCGTGGCATAGATGTATCTGCCATCTCCAACGGCGAGACAATATCCTTCGCTCACCAAGTCACTTTTGACGAGACCGCCAAGAAACTCATCATAAAGGAATAATCATTCTTATTCCTCAAACTAAGCCCATACAAAAAAGCCCGTATTCGCTGTCTGCTCTTAGCGAATACGGGCTTTGATATATTCTCCACAATTACATTGTTTCGGTGATTTCCTATTTTGTACGAATCCTATTTACTAACACTTGCGGATTACGTCTCATATCCCAAACATCTGATATGTAAACAACATCCTTCTTTATGTAGTAGATTATCTTGCTGTGCCACAGACTTCCACTCCTTATTGGCACGGATAGACCAAATGACTTTCATCTTAAAGCACTTACAAACAATTCCATATCCCTATCGGCTTCTTCCATGGAAAGGAAGTTACCCATCATAAATTGCATTTCAGATTCTTTAAGATGACTATCCAGTTCCTCTATTGTGTATGGTTTTACATCACCCATAGGAATGTCAAACGCATTGTTCTTCAATGCCACAGAACTATTATAGGATGTAACAACAGACTCACTTACCATCTGTGGTTCCTCCTCTTGAATGTCGTATTTCTTTGCCATATCGTTCTAATATTTGGTGCAAAGGTAGTAATATAAAACAAAACCGCCAAATATTTCGCCAACTATTTCTATTTTCTTTATTTTATCAAGAATTTGTGAATTTGTGAAGGTTATCAGAAAGATTCACTCCTTCTTATGAATTCAAAAGAATTATAAGACTCACTAATTCACTAATTCTTGATAAATTTCTTTGTGGAGAAGGTGATTATTATTGTCCTCTTGAGGAAAGTGTGGAAGAAATGGGGAAGATCTTACATTGTCAAGTTTCCCCATTACTTCCACACCTTCAACACGAGATAAAATCTTTCACTTTCAACACGAGAACAAATAAAATCCTGAATCGCGGCTCAGAAATCTTCGCCCTACATCTTGTTCATTGCCTTCCATTATTATCGATTAAGACGACGAGAAAATAACCCTTTCACGCTGAGGGGATAGTTATTTGGTTTTTATTCTTTTTGCAAGATTATCTGGATGACGGCGCATATCCCAAATGTCTGCTATAGTTACGCTTCCATTCTTAGATATGGTGTAAATGAATTTATTGTGTTTGCTAACAATGAAACTGTGATACTTAAATCTTTTACGTTCTGATAGCAGAGGTTCTGGTGCTCCTATTTCGGGGTTTTCTGCTATTCGTGAATCCCAAAGTTCAATGTCATCAACAAAGTTTAAGGCTGCTTTCTTTCCAAATTCATTTAGGATGTAGTCAACTATTCTTTGATACTCATTCAGAGCACGTTTTGTCCAGTTACATTTCATACCGCCATATTGTTGATATACTGACGCATCTTGTCGTGAACTTCTTCACCAGACAGGACTTCTCCAGCCATTATCTGCGCTTCTGATTCATCTATGCGGGCATTGATTTCTTCCATTGTATATGGCACAGCACGATTCGTCTTTGATTGCAAACGATTAAGACGATCAGCTATGACACTTTGCACCTCTTCAGATTGATTGACTATCAAAGCCCACAAAGCGTCAGCAATACTGGTGCCCGAGTATAAAGACATCGCAGGTTCATTAACCATCTGCGACTCGTCTTCTGTTATGTCATATTTCTTAGCCATAATGGATTGTTTCTTGGTTTTGGGTTTGTAGTTTTTCGGCGACAAAGTTACGAATAAAAAGGTTAAACACCAAATAATAATGTATATTTATTCTTCAAAGGCTCAAAACGAGGCAGAAATCTAAGGCGGACAAAAGCAGAAACCATTGGCAAATCGAAAGCAGGAGAACAAAAAGGAAACTATATACAGTTAGACCCCGAATATGAAACTATAAAGGCACAAACTTTATTTTATCAAGAATTTGTGAATTTGTGAAGGTTATCAGAAAGATTCACTCCTTCTTATGAATTCAAAAGAATTATAAGACTCACTAATTCACTAATTCTTGATAAATTTCCTTGTGGAGAAGGTGATTATTATTGTCCTCTTGAGGAAAGTGTGGAAGAAATGGGGAAGATCTTACATTGTCAAGTTTCCCCATTACTTCCACACCTTCAACACGAGATAAAATCTTTCACTTTCAACACGGGAACAAATAAAATCCTGAATCGCGGCTCAGAAATCTTCGCCCTACATTCTTCGCGGCGCAACGGCTCGGAAATCTTCGCCCTACATTCTTCGCGGCGCAACGGCTCAGAAATCTTCGCCCTACATCTTGATCATTGCCTTCCATTATTATCGATTAAGACGGCGAGGAATAACCTTCATGGTGTGTGTCTTGCCAGCAGCATCTGTAGCACGCATGAGGTAAGTCTGATTTGGATCGAGGTTGACAATCTGCTTGCCATCGATGGTGAAGAACTCGCGCTTAACGATCTCATAATCCTGAGCGGCTGCTGAACGGATGGCGGAAGCATCGCCAGAAACGGCTACGCCGAACTTCTGCGAGAATGATGAGCCTTCTGAGTCAACGCAAGTGACTGTAATATAACCAATTGCACTCTCTGTTCCTGCAACGACCTTAAGCTCAGAACCTGAGATTGAAGCTGTGAAAGCAGGAGAATCGCTGACAACTGTGAAGACTGGCGACTTAGTGAAGCCCTTGAACTCCTTTGCAACATCAAATGTGCCAGAGGCGTTCTTCTCAAGGAGGAGATAAGGATGAGCCATGAACTCAAGATATTCCTCAAGGAGAGTGTAGCCGTCATTGTCCGGGTCGTCGTTATGGTTAGCGGTGTTAGCATCGCTGCCGATGATAGCCTCGTACCAGTTTGGCATTCCGTCCTGGTCTGTATCGTAGTCAGCAGGACGAGCCTCTTCCGGATAAGCCTCCCAACCGCCACAGTCATTCTCATGGTCAATCTCACCCTTAATGCCAGAGCGTGAGCCGACATAAGTGTAAGTGCCCTTGATGGTCTCTTCTGTCACGCGAAGATGCTGATCGTCGCGGCAAGGCATTGTAGCTCCGGCAACGCTGGTCACAATCTTGAAGGCATCCTTTGCAGAATGAATCTCAGCGTAAGAAGGGAAGAATGGCTGCTTCACGAACACCTCATAAGTAGGAGCCTTTGCACCGTTAGAGAGTGTGTAGCGATAGGTTTCGTTGAGCTTGTCCTGAGTGAGAGAGTGATCCTTGTTCTCACGGATGTTTCCGCTGACGTAAGCCTGCCATGTACTTTCAGCCGAACCTACATTCTCATAATCCTGACTGTAGAGAACCTTCATCTTTGTGTCTGGTCCCATCTTGTAGTAGTTGTTCACGAAGTTTGTCTCGTGGCAACCGCCGTCAGTACAACGAGAGCCCCAGTTGTAGCAAACATTATTAAAGATGTCCATCTGACCGATAGCAGTGTTTGTGCCGTCCATACCGCCACCCATACTCCAGTTACGACCGTAGCAATTTACGAGGAGGTTGTGGCTGTAAGTACCTATCTTACCGTCGATAGTAGCAGCATAACCGTGGTTAGTGCCGGTAGAATAGTTCTTATGGTCAGCAATGCCGAGCGCTTCAGCAATCATAGAATACTGGAAGGTGATGTTCTTTGCACCACGACCAGAGATAGTCTCGTCAGTTCCCCAAGCAGCTGTTGTATGGTCAACGATGGCATGATCTGAACCAGAAAGTCCCATAGCATTACCCGTATTAGGTTCGCCATCAGCATAGCCATAGCCATGCTTCAGACGCATGAAGCGGCAGATATCATCAGAACCGATGTTCAGGTTTGAACGCATGATACAGATACCCTTGCCCGGAGCTGTCTGTCCAGCAATGGTTACGTTAGGGTCTGTAAAGACTGCCTCAAAGTTCATGTCGATAACACCTGAGACATCAAAGACGATAGTGCGAGGTCCCTTGAGGTCTTTGAGACCGTAGAGAAGAGAGCCTGGATTGTGGTCATGATTGAGGTTTGTAACATGGTAAACCTGTCCGCCACGACCGCCGATAGCATAGCGTCCGTAGCCCTCAGCACCAGGGAAAGCAAGGCGACGAGGACGGAAAGACCATACATTGCCCTTGGTAACATTGCCAGAAGCATCCACCTCATCAACACGCCAGAAATAGACGTTATGCGTAGAAAGATCCTTTGCCTCAAAAGAAGTGACAGCGAGATTGGCAGCTGTAGGAGTGGTCATGCTTGCCACCTGAGCAGAGTCTGTGCCGAGATAGAGATTGTGTGAAGCAACGCTCTCTGAGGCTGGAGTCCACTGGAGAAGGCAAGTGCCATTGTCGGCATCAACATGCATATCGCCTGAGTTTGGCATTGGGTCTTTTGCCTGAGAAGCGATGCTGACGGTGTTGAGCTCGAAGCCGTTGATGATAGGCGAACGAACGATGGTCTTCGTAGTCTCCGGATCGGAAGTGGTGTTTGTGGTATAATAAATCTTCACTTCGTCTTCAGGAGAAGAGACATTGAAAGAGATGACAGCTATTCCGGCATTTGCCGCAACAGACTCACGGATACTTGGCTTGAGGTCTTTGATGACAGTCTTGCCATCAACAATGACATCCATAGGACGGACATCAACGCTCTCCGGCTTGTCCTTGCAGTTGTGGTAAGACTGGAGAGTATGCTGACCAGCAGGAAGTCCCTTGATGGTCATAAGGAAGACACCTGACTCGGATGTAGGATCGAGCATGATACAATCGGCAAGCAGACGACCGTTCTTTGCCTTGAAGTCAGCATTGGTGATGTCAGACTTGTTCCAATCGTTGCGAAAGAGCTGTTCTCCGATAGTCTCTATCTTGAAATAAACACCATCGATGGTGATTTCTGTGGATGTGATGTCCTTTCCCGGATCCCAACGTGAGTAACCTGGTTCCAGAACTTCTGCGTCAGAACGTCCCTGGAAGGAGATGTCGCACTTTATGACAGGCTTATTTTGAGCAGATGCAACCAAAGCAGAGAGAGCAATGGCAGCAGAGCATAAAAGTTTCTTTAGCATGATTTAAGGGGTATGAAATGTATAAAAAGCCCAACGGATAACCGCTGAGAACTGTAGCTATTTTATGCTGAAAGTGCACAAAGAGGTCAACCCCCTTTGTGCAAATTCTTTACTTATAGATTGGGCCGAAGTTCTGGCAAGCGCGATAGTCAGCGCCTTCCTTGTCCATGCCGAACGCATTCCATGCTGAAGGGCGGAAGATGTCTTCGTCCTTGATGTTATGCATGCAAACAGGGATGCGAAGTATAGAGCAGAGAGTGATGAGGTCTGCACCGATATGACCGTAAGCGATGGCACCGTGATTAGCTCCCCATGTGTTCATTACTGAATAAACATCCTTGAAATTGTCCTTTGAAGGGTCAAGGCGTGGAGCAAACCATGTTGTAGGCCATGTTGGGTCAGTACGCTTGTCGAGAGTGTTGTGAACCTCTGGGTCGAGATCTACAGTCTGACCTTCTGCAATCTGCATGACAGGACCGAGACCAGCAACCATGTTGAGGCGGAACATTGTCATAGGCATGCCACCCTTAGAGAGGAAATTGCTTGAATAGCCACCGCCACGGAAATAGTCGCGGTCAGCAGGCATCCAATTTGTAGCCTTGAGACAAGCCTCCATGTCAGCCTCAGTGAGATTCCAAGGTTCCTTCATTGTTGGGTTGCCCTCAGCGTCTGTAGCAGCACCGTTAGCATCGAGAGTTGTAGCACCAGAGTTGATAAGGTGGATGAAGCCATTAGCAGCAGCGCCTTCAACATCCTTGCCAGTTACGCGCTTTACAGCCTCTGGAGACCAGTAAGTACGGATGTCAGAGAACATCACGCCGCGGTTTGTAAGAAGATGACCGAAGAGCATAGACACACCGTTAAGGAAGTCGTTCTCTGTAGCAAGAACCTTAGCCTCGCGGATTCCGTTCCAGTCGAAAGAAGTACACATAAGAGCCTCTGGGAAGTCGAAGTTTGGCTTGTAGTCAGTCCACTGACGCTGTCCCTGAACACCGCCAACGATGGCATTGTGTCCGAGAGCCTCTTCCTTATATCCCATCTCAAGGAGCTTTGGATTGCCCTCCATGAGGTCGCGGATGATAATCATGCACTTAACAGTGAACTCCCAGTCCTGGTCTTTCTCTTCGCGAGTCTTTCCCTTACCCTTACCGTTGTATGGAGTCATGTGAACGCCATCGATAGGAGTACGGTCTTCGTTATAGTCGTGACCCTCGTTTGGCTTGCAGTACTTCTCCACCCAAGCCATAGCCTTCTGGAACTCATCCTTATCATAGATTTCATAATCCACACGACGGAGAATCTCCACGAGGTCAGCATACTCAGTACGCATTCCGAGATAGTTCTGGAGGAAGTCAGCGTTTACGATAGATCCAGCAATACCCATACAAGTGTTGCCGAGAGAGAGGTATGACTTACCACGCATTGTGGCAACAGCCTGAGCAGCACGAGCCCAACGGAGAATCTTCTCCTGAACATCTGCTGGGATGGTATTGTCGTCAAGATCCTGAACATCATGTCCGTAGATACCAAAAGCAGGAAGTCCCTTCTGAGCATGAGCAGCAAGAACGGCAGCAAGGTAAACTGCGCCTGGACGCTCTGTACCGTTGAAGCCCCAGACAGCCTTTGGATAAGTAGGGTTCATATCCATTGTCTCAGAACCGTAGCACCAGCAAGAGGTAACGGAGATTGTAGCTCCAACGCCTTCGCGCTCAAACTTCTCAGCGCAAGCAGCAGACTCAGCCACACGACCGATAGTGCTGTCAGCAATAACACATTCCACTGGAGAGCCATCACCATTACGAAGGTTTGACTCAATAAGGTTTTTCACAGCCTTTGCGAGGTTCATTGTCTTCTCCTCAAGGCTCTCGCGAACTCCGCCCTGACGACCGTCGATTGTAGGGCGAATACCAATTTTAGGATAGGTTTTCATTGTAAGTTATATTCTTTGTTTTTATGTTTATACTTAAGGTTAAGCACAGATTGCTCGCAGCAAAATTACGCAACTTTCGGCTGATATGCAAATAATTATTGTATAATCTACATTTTTAAACAAAAAAACACCCATATCGGAGCAAAATGTCCACGATATGGGTGCTTTTTCTTGCTGTATTCTAAAGATTGTAATAGTAGTAGAGGGCAGCAATAATGGCTATGATTGCGATGGTGACGATTGTCCTGATAATGCAACCAGCCAGTTTCTTCAAGATGAAGAAGCCTACTACGATGACTACGAGATAGACCAGATATGTAGTTAATTCCTGAGACATGGATGAATAGGTTTTTGAGGGGTTAAACATTGCTCAACGCCTTCTTAAAATCCTTTGGGAATGGCGTTTCGAACTCCATCGGTTCGCCCGTACGAGGATGATGAAAGCAGAGCAGATAGGCATGAAGGCAAAGACGATGGATAGGATCGTCGCCATTGCCGTATTTGATATCGCCGCAGACAGGATGGTTCATGTCGGCAGAATGAACGCGAATCTGATTCTTTCTTCCCGTCTCGAGCTTGAACTCCACGAGGGAATGGAAATCACTGCGCTTCAACGTTGTGAAATGGGTTACGGCATATTTTCCGCCATTATCCACTGGAGAGGAATAGGTGAAGTAAGCCTTGTTATCCTTCAGCCAGGAGGTTATAGTGCCATTGTCCTGCTCCATAACACCGCTGAGAAGGGCTACATAGCGGCGGTCATAGACTATATCGTGCCAGTTGTGCTCAAGAATCTGCTCGGTCTCCATGTCTTTAGCGTAGATCATCAAGCCACTGGTCTCACGGTCAAGGCGATGAACGACATGAGCACGACAGTTCTGACGACTCTTCACGAAGTAATCATCAAGCACAGCCTTCACATTAAGCGACTTATGTCCGGCAGCCATGGAAAGTATTCCGACATTCTTCTCCACAACAACCAGCCAGCGGTCTTCATAGACTATCTTAACATAGCGCGACTGGAGAATGTTGCGGGAACGCTTCTGCTTGCTTACGGCAACGGTCTGACCCGGTTTCAGGGGGAAGTCAAACTGCGTAGTCATCTTTCCATTGACGGTGATGCCGCGACCTTGCAGGATATCCTTTATCTTATTGCGGGAGAGATGCGGAAGCGATGTAAGGAGAAACTCCAAGAGCGGCGCTTCTTCCTTTACCTTTATTATGTAAGAGTCGTTTGCCATTGAAGATATTTAATGAGTAATGAAGATTTCGATGATTCAAAAAAACTAAAAAAGGCGGCGCCTGAATGAGCGTCGCCTTGATTTGTCTTTCTTAGAGCTTGCGCTCTTTGGGGGGAGATTAAGCCTCTGCAGCTTCCTCAGCTGGAGCCTCTTCTGCTGGAGCTTCTGCAGCGAGTGCAGCAGCCTTCTTCTCAGCGATAGCTGCAGCCTTAGCAGCGTTAACCTTCTTCTCGTTCTCGAGAGCAGCGAGAGCAGCCTGCTTCTTAGCAGCAGCTTCCTTCTCCTTGATAGCGAGAAGACCTGACTCCTTAGCCTGCTTCCAAGCGTCGAACTTTGACTGAGCAGCAGCCTCGTCGAAAGCACCCTTCTTAACACCACCACGGAGGTGCTTCATCATGTAAACGCCTTCGCGAGAGAGGATGTTACGAACTGTGTCTGTTGGCTGTGCGCCACATTCTACCCAATAGAGAGCACGATCGAATTCCAAATCTACAGTGGCAGGATTGGTGTTAGGATTGTAAGTACCAATCTTCTCAGTAAATTTACCATCACGTGGAGCTCTTGAATCAGCGATTACGATGCTGTAGAAAGCATAGCCCTTACGACCACCGCGCTGAAGTCTGATTTTAGTTGCCATTTTTTTGAATGTTTTTAGGTGGACTATTCTAAGTCCGATTAAAAAATTTAGTTTGAAAATTCATGCTATCAACTCGTAATAGCGGGCGCAAAATTACGAAATATTTTTCATTTGCACTGCATCAGACTGGGATAATCTGCTGGTGAGGAGCAGTTTTTTTGACCTAAGGTGGGTTATATCATTCCCCCAAACCTTATTCCCCTCAGATTTAAGCCTCTTCTTCTGTCTGCGAATCGCATACGAGCTTATAGCCGCGACCATGGATATTGATAATCTGGACACGGTCGTCCTTGGAGAGAAGTTTGCGGAGCTTGGTGATATAGACATCCATTGAACGGGCATTGAAATAGTTGTCGTCAACCCAGATCTTCTTCAAGGCGAAGTCGCGCTGGAGCACTTCGTTCATATTGTTGCAGAGAAGGGCAAGAAGGTCATTCTCCTTCGTTGTAAGCTTCTTTGTCTCACCATCGAAAGTGAGAGTCTGCTTCTTTGTATCGAAAATGTAACTTCCCAGTTCGAAGATGCTCTTATCCTTAACCTTCGTTCCCTGAACGCGGCGCAGAATAGCTTCTACGCGGAAGGTGAGCTCTTCCATAGAGAATGGCTTTGTGAGATAATCGTCAGCACCAATACGGAAACCTTCGATGATGTCTTCCTTGAGAACCTTTGCTGTGAGGAAGATGATTGGCACGGAAGTGTTGATGGCACGAATATCCTTTGCCAGTGTGAAGCCGTCCTTCTTTGGCATCATGACATCAAAGATACAGATGTCAAAGTCGTTTGCCTGGAACGCATTGAAACCTTCCTCTCCGTCGCAGCAGAGAGTTGTGTCGTAGCCTTTTGTGATGAGGTACTCACGAAGAAGCATACCGAGGTTTTCATCGTCTTCGCAAAGGAGAATCTTTGCTGTAAAATCTTTATTTTCCATCATTATTAGGTTTTTAGTTTTTGGCTATTTTTTATTATAGAATTTGATTTGTTGGGCGAACATCTGTGATCAGCGATTCAGGCTTGGCAGAGCGGAATGGAAATCTTGAACGAAGTGCCGCGCTTGCTGCTGTCTGCCGTAATTGTTCCGCCATGAATATCGATGATGGTCTTCACGTAGGCAAGTCCAAGTCCGAAGCCTTTCACGTTATGAACATTGCCGGTATGAACGCGATAGAACTGATCAAAGATTTTCTTCAGATTCTCACGCTTTATTCCGATACCATTGTCGGAGATTACGAGATAGACATTCTTGTCGTCGTTCCAGGTCTTCACGTCAATGTTGCAAGGACGATCCGGATGCTTATACTTTATCGCATTGTCGAAGATGTTGAAGATGGCATTCGAGAAGTGAGTCTCATCAACATAGATGTCTGCGGACTCTGCCTCAAGATAAGGCGTTATTTCTCCGCCGGTATGCTCCACTCGCAGAAGGAATGTAGAGGCAATGCCTTCAACAAGTTCGTTGAGATTGAGCTCGGTCTTCTTGATGATAGCCTTCTGCTTTTCAAAGAGCGACATCTGCAGCACCTTTTCCACGAGATAGCGCAGACGCTTGGTCTCTTCAGCAATGGCACTTCCCAGATGGCGAATCATGCCTGGCGTCTTCGGAACAGACTCATCATTGAGCATCTGAGAGGCGAGCGAGATGGAGCTAATCGGCGTCTTCAGCTCATGAGTCATGTTGTTTATGAAGTCGTTCTTTATCTCATTGTATCGCTTCTGTCTGAAAATCAGCACGATGGTGATGAAGAAGATTACGATAAGGATGAAGATAAAGATGAGGGCAGGAACGAGGAATCGGACTGAGCTGTATAGGTATCCGCTCATCTCAGGGAAATGGATTGTCACGAATCCCACCTTGTTCTTCGGATCGTTTCGGAAGAGAACCTCGGAATATGAATAGTTCATGCCGTCAGAAACGAAGTCGGGACAGCGGTAAACCTCTCGTCCGTCCTGACCTGTCACGATGAAATGATAGTCCAGATTAATGCCATTGTTCTGCAATTCGGTACGAAGGTCCTGATCGAAGAGCTTGAAGTTAATACGCTCACTGAGAGGTTTGTCTGAAGCTGTGTAGATGATGTTATAGACAACTTCATCCATCAATGCTTTCTGATAGACATATCTGTTCTTGATAGCCTCTTGCATCTGCTTTGTGGCATCGTCAATGGAGTTTCTGTTGTGCCAGACAATCATCGCTCTGGGCGAGGTCTGCGGGTCTTTATCCTCCATCTTCTGACGGAAATTCTTGTAGTAAGCGTTTGACAAGACGCTGTCGTTAGCACGAGTGGTCTTGCGGATATCGTCTTCAAGATAGCGCAGAGTCTCATTGAGCTCAAGATTTCTTGAGGTCTGATAGAGTGCCTTCTGAACAGACGCGTCAAACTGTTCCTTCTTCAGCGAGATAATATCTTTCATGTATCTCACCTGAACAGTAATCAGCGCTATGAAGGTTATGGTGATTATCGTGGTAAGTAGCCAGATGGTACTTTTCTTCATAATTGCAGATTTAAGTTGGATTATTATCCTTTGACAGCAGACAATTATTGCATAAATGTCGGCTTTTCATGGTGCAAAGGTATAAAAATGTATTATAAACTAAATATTTTATGTTAAAAATTTAACAAAAAACACATTTTTTAACACAAAAAACTCGCTCCTGCCTCTTTATTCATACCTCATGACCTTAGCAGGACTGATGTGCGAAACAAGCATACTTGGGAGGATGAGTATTACGGAACAGATGATAAGCGTAGCGATGTTCACGAGAACCATTATCGGAATATTCACCTCGAGTGGCACTTCCGAAACAAAATAAACGGAAGCATCCAGCTTCACTACTCCCGTGAACTTCTGAATAGCTATCAGGGCAAAGGCAAGGACATTTCCTATGACAAGACCTTTGCAGACGATGAACATGGCAAGCCACATGAAGGTATGGCGAATGCCACCATTGTGCATGCCAAGTGCCTTAAGCAGACCTATCATGTTAGTACGCTCAAGGATGATAATGAGAAGTCCGCTGATCATGGTAAAACCTGCCACGGCAACCATGAGTCCGAGGATTATCCATACGTTGAGATCAAGGAGGTCAAGCCAAGAGAATATTCCCGGATAAAGCTCAAGAACGGTCTGAGAGGAATAAGTCTCATAGTTTCTGTCCATCTTGCGGTTCACCTGCTTGACAAATCGATCTGCCACAACATCAAGCTGCTCAAAGTCTTTCAGCAAGACCTCTGCTCCGTCAGCCTCGTCTGCCTTATATTCATTGAGAACCTGGCAAGTCTTAAGGTCGGTAAAGCACAGCATCTCGTCGAAAGCCGCAAGATTTGTCATATAAATGCCAGTGACGGTGAACTTCCTCGTCCTGACATTCTCGCCTTTTATGAAATAGGCAAAGAGTTTGTCTCCCACCTTCAGCTTCAGCTTGTCTGCCTGACTCTTTGAGACAAGCAGCTCCTTAGAAGCTGTTTTGGAAGAGAATTTAGGCAGTTTTCCTTCTATCAGGTTCTGGCTGATGAACTGGGAATTGAAGCTCTCCCCCACTCCTTTCAGCTGAATGCCAAGGAAATCTTCGTCTGTCTTCAGGATTCCTTGCGTCATAGCGTAAGCCGAAACGCTTTCCACGCCTTCTATTCCCTTTATGGCAGTGAGCATGGAATCTCCCATAACAACTGGCGTCTGCTCGTAGCCATGCATTGAAAGGAAATTGCCTACGGTGATATGACTGCCGAAGCCTACCACCTTATCTTTTATCGTATGTTTGAAACCAAGCACCACAGCTATGGAGATAAGCATCACGGCTATACCAATGGCAATACCCGCAGTAGCTATTCTTACTGCAGGATTGCTTACTTTCTTCGTCTTGTTTGGAGTGAAGTAAAGTCTTTTGGCTATGTTGAATGGAAATGACATACGAGGGGAATCTTTTTACATCTGTAATGTTCTACCAGGATAAGCCTCAAGTGCTTTCTGGAGAACAAGGAGAGCACGAACAAGGTCTTCTTTCTTCAGGACGTAGGCTATACGAACCTGATTGACGCCAGCTCCAGGTGTGGTGTAGAAACCTGATGCTGGAGCCATCATGACTGTTTCGCCTTCATATTCAAACTTCTCCAAGCACCAGCGGCAGAACTTCTCGCTGTCGTCAACAGGAAGTTGAGCCACGGTATAGAATGCTCCCATCGGAATAGGAGAATAGACACCAGGGATGCGGTTAAGTCCGTCAATAAGGCATTTACGTCGCTCCACATACTCATCGTAAACATCACGATAATATTCCTCTGGAGCATCGAGAGAAGCCTCTGCTATAATCTGACCGATAAGCGGCGGAGAAAGTCTTGCCTGGCAGAACTTCATTACAGCCTGACGGATTTCCTCATTCTTAGTGATAAGGGCACCGATACGAATGCCACACTCAGAATAGCGCTTTGAAACGGAGTCGATGAGAACAACGTTCTGCTCTATGCCTTCAAGATGACAGGCAGAGATATAAGGAGAACCTGTGTAGATATACTCGCGATAAACCTCATCGGAGAAGAGATAAAGGTCGTATTTCTTCACGAGATCGCGTATCTGGTTCATCTCGCGACGTGTGTAGAGATAGCCTGTCGGGTTGTTCGGATTACATATTAATATTGCGCGCGTGCGTTCATTAATAAGTTCTTCAAACTTCTCAACCTTAGGCAGCGAGAATCCTTCCTCTATTGTCGTAGCAATAGTCCTGATCTTAGCTCCAGCAGAAATGGCGAATGCCATGTAGTTGGCATAGGCTGGTTCTGGCACGATGATCTCATCGCCCGGATTAAGACAAGCCATGAACGAGAAGAGCACGGCTTCCGAACCGCCACAGGTGATGATGATATCGTCTGCCGTTACGTTGATGTCGTATTTCTTGTAGTAGTCAACGAGCTTCTCTCTATAGCTGAGATAGCCTTGAGATGGCGAATATTCCAGAATCTCGCGGTCAACATTCTTCATCGCATCAAGCGCCACCTGAGGAGTAGGAAGGTCTGGCTGACCAATATTAAGATGGTAAACCTTTGTTCCGCGCCTTTTAGCAGCAGCTGCGAGAGGAGCAAGTTTTCGTATTGGCGACTGAGGCATCTCGACGCCTCGAAGTGAAATCTTTGGCATGATTCTATATTTAATTGAAAATTGAAGATTGAAAAATGCTGTGCCTTGGGTACTTTTTCACTTTTCATTCTTCATTTTTCACTTTTCATTTTTTATACTTTATTAGTTAAAGAAGTTCCAGCTTACGCCGAATCTTATCAATGATACATTTTGTGGATAGTGAGGAGTGAGGAAATAGTTTCCTGCCGTCTGATTTGCATGACTATACATCACGAAGAAACGGGCGCTCTTCAGATGGAAGTTTGCATAGGCATTTATTATCGGATAATTTCCAACCTTCACATTGTTTTCTCCATTGCCTTGAACACAGAATTGTCCGAGGGCGGTGTTATAGTCTGGAGCGAAGTATGAGGTGAAGTATCTGACATCGGCTCCAAGTTCTGTGTCAAGCACTTTGGCTATTCTGAACTTCAGGTATAAGTTTCCATAGACGTTGAGGTCTGGCACGGGAAGTTCGTTCTTGTTTGACGATTTCTGGTAAGTCAGGATAGTCTCGAAGTTTATAGCCTTCCATTTCAATGCCTGATAGAGCTGGGCAGTGAGAAGAGATATTTCTCCCGACTGTTTCACCTTCACGTCAACATTCTTGTAGCCGTAAGGCTCTCCTGTGAGCGAGACATCGTTTTCATAGTAGTTGGCGAAGTATGACATCTTGTTGATATAGTCATAGCCCACTCTGAGTCTTGTCTTCGTCCTGCCTATGTTCAGTGCTCCTTCCACATGGATATGCTTCTTGGATTCCAAGTCCTCATTATCCCACCAGATATGCTTGCTATGGTAATTTTCGTAGTAGAAATACGGCTTTTCAAGGTGGAAGAAAGCATTGGCATCAAGTCTTACCGTATCGGAGAAGAGCGGGAAATTAAGGTCTGCACCTCCATCAAGGAGCAGGTCTCCTGCAGAACCGCCAATCATGTATGACTCCAGCTGTGCGTTATAGTGAAAAGTCCTTCCGAGGGATTTCTGCAGCTGACCTCCAAGGCTGAGATTATGCTCCACGTAAGCCTTATCCCATCCCTGCTCGTTTGGCAGAGTGTAATAACGGAATTCGTGAGAAGCAAACAGTTTCAAGCCCATCGGCACCCACTTGTTAAAGCCTTCAAGCATGGCAAGAGCCACGGTATTCTTCAGATGATAGTGCTTGGTGAAATCATATATGGAATCATTTCCGTAATGACCGTCAGCCAGGCTGTCTAAGTAAGTCTTGGCGAAGTATTCCTTTGGCGTTTCATAAGCCTGATAGATTCTCTTGTAGTTGCGGAAATCAGCAGTATGGATGATGCTTGTCACAGGCACATACTCATTCTTCAACCACAATGTAGAATCTTCCTTCTCGTCTTTTTTCTGAGCGGCTTCGGCAGCTTTCTTAGCCTCGAGTTCCTTTCGGTATTCCTCTTCATCCCAATCGTCGCCTTTTTCTTTCTTAGCCTTAGCCATTTCGCGTTTGGCATCGTTTTCCTCCTTCGACTTCATGGCAAATTTCTTTGCCTCGATTTCCTCTTCCGTCATTGGCACCTTACGGTTGTAGCCAAAGCTATAGCGGTGAGAGAAGAAGATGTTCTCGTTGTCGTTTCGGTTCCAGTGTCTGTAGAGCGCTGTCGGAATTTCGTATTCGGCATAGTTATCACCGATACTTTCGGGATGCTTCACATATTCATCGTTCATGATACCGCCGTTCTCTGCCACCTTCTGATGGTTGAGCGACACAAGGAGATGAGCATTGTAGCGGTCGCCGATGTAGGAACCATAGATGGAGTAATTGAAGTGAGATGTATGGCTGTTCTGGTAATAGCCTTTACCGTAGATATAGTCGAACTTCATTCCCACACCAATCTTCTTTCCCGCATTCGTTGCAAAGAGTGCCTTCAGATGGTCTTCGCCATAGAGTCCGCTACCGCATGTGTTGTAGCTGAGGTTTGTTATTGGCGAGAGAGTGTTCGTGAAGTGAAACTCGTCAGGCTGTGTGATAAAGAAGTCGTATGGCTGTGTGAAGATAAAGTCGTCTCCAGGATAACGATCTATAAAGATTCTGTTTATGCGAGGCGAACCGACATTGCCAAGATTGTTATATTCTCCGTAGAGTCCATTGGTGAAGATGGAGTTCATGTAGAGATGCTGCATGGTGTCTGGTTCTGCTTCAATACGATCGCCGAAAAGCCTGTCCACCGTCCAGACCTTCAAGCCCTTAGGAATAGTAGTCTTTCCGCTGAGCGAGTCGTTACTGTGTCTGTCCAGTCCAGATTCCGAACTTCGTCCACCGCCTTCGTTACTGCTCATTTCAAACTGAGCAAAGGCAGACGGCATGAAGCCGCAGAAAAGGATCAATATGAAGAAAATTATTTTTCTCATTCAAAGATTATCAAACAATTTTATTTTTACTTTCCGAGAAAACGGAAGCAGCACTCTGCCATCTTGAATATCATAGAGCCAAGGATAACGTAAGTGCCCATTGTTTCGCTGTGGAAGAAATAGACCAAAACGCCTATTACAGCTCCGATGACAAATATTGTGTTAAGGACATTGCGAATCAGGAAGTATCTTCTTCTCATTGATTCCTCGTCTCTGCGTGATTTTATTTCCATCAAGATTATTTACGGATTTACAATTTACGGATTTTTTCCTTTCACTTTTCACTTAAGAATTTCCCTGAAACCACTGAAGACCTCATCCTTTCTGTCGCACATCTTGCGGCGGAATCTTGCACATCCCGGAAGCAGCTTTGTGCCTTTCTGGTTGAGAGCCTCTTCGTCGGTAATCCATTCCTCTGCTCTCATGATTCCTTCACGAGTAGGAACATTCTCTGTATAGTCAAAGATTATTCGAGTCAGGATGACCGAGAGATGCTGGTCTTTACATTCTGCTGAAAGCACATAGGAAGTAGCGGCGCGATCTATGGAGAGAACCGTCTCCTTGAACACAAGCCATTCCTTTACTGTGGCGATTATTGAATGTTCTTCCTTGTTCACAAGTGCTATCTGGCTTCCTTCAAGCTGATTTTCAGAAGAAGTGAGAGCCTTGAGGTAGTCGTAAACCATGTCGTAAATCTGGTCGGCTGATTTTCCCGGAGCATCAACTTCCAGATTCCACTGCACTCTGCCGTCAACAACACTTACGGCACCAGCAAGATATTTCGCATCCTTATCTGCCTTGCTTGACTTCTCACGAGCAGCCTTTGCAGCTTTTTCCTCTTTTGTGTTAGGAGCAGCATCAGCAGGACGTTCCCAATTACTCTGAGCAAGCGCTGTCAGAGGAAGGAAGAGCGATATAATAAAAAATAATCTTTTCATTGTAATTTCGCGTTTTATTTGCGGGCGCAAAATTACAAAAAAAAGATTATAAAAAAGAAGATTTTAACGGTTTATTTACTGCGGTGTGCCATTTTCTTCAAGCATAGCAAGAAACTCATCTTCGCTAACTATCCTAACACCGAGTTTCTGCGCCTTTTCAAGCTTAGAAGGTCCCATGTTGCTGCCAGCAAGAATGAATGATGTTTTCTTGCTAATCGAGCCAACATTCTTTCCGCCGTTCTGCTCGATCATAGCTTTATATTCATCCCTGCTATGATGCTCAAAGACTCCGGAAATAACGATGGAATATCCCGCGAGTTTTGTGGTCTGAGCAGCCTGCTGACTCTCTGAGAGTTCAAACTTCAAGCCGTAGCCTCTCAGTCGCTCAATTATCTCGCGATTCTTCTCGTCGGCAAAATAACGCATAATGCATTCCGCAAGCACCTGCCCTACTCCATCAACTTCGGTAAGCGACTGAAGGTCTGCTGCCATAAGATTGTCCAGAGAGCCAAACTTTCGAGCAAGTATCTTTGCTGTTGTTTCCCCTACCTGAGATATTCCGAGTGCGAAGAGAACGCGTTCAAAAGGCACATTCTTACTTTCTTCAATGGCATTTATCACATTTTGAGCAGACTTCTGCTTGCTTCCATCGCCATTCAACTGACTGACAGTCAGATCGTAAAGGTCAGCGCAGTTCTTGATAAGTCCACTGTTGTAATAATGCTCTATTATCTCACTTCCGAGTCCCATAATGTTCATGGCTTTGCGTGCCACGAAATGCTCTATCCTACCCTTTATCTGAGGCGGACAAGCACTGGAATTCGGACAATAATAGGCTGCTTCGCCTTCGTTCTTCACGAGCATTGCACCACATTCCGGACAGCGCTTTATGAACTCCACTCTTTGGGCAATGATAGGTCTTTGATCAATGTCCACGCCCACAATCTTCGGGATAATCTCGCCACCTTTCTCCACGAAGACATAGTCACCGATATGGAGGTCAAACTGCCTTATAAAGTCTTCGTTGTTGAGCGTTGCACGACGTACGGTAGTTCCTGAAAGCTGCACGGCATCCATGTTTGCCACAGGAGTCACTGCACCTGTTCTTCCCACTTGGAAGGAGACGGAATTCAGTCTCGTACACTGACGCTCAGCCTTGAACTTATAGGCGATTGCCCAACGCGGCGATTTTGCTGTATAGCCAAGATTCTTCTGCTGACGGAACGAATTGACTTTCAGCACAATACCATCTGTCGCAACAGGCAGATTCTTTCGTTCTTCATCCCAATAGTTCAGGAAGTCGAACACTTCTTCCTTCGTCTTACAGAGCTTCATTCCGCTAGAAATCTTGAAGCCCCATTCCTCTGCCTTCATAAGGCTTTCGTAGTGACCAGGAATCTGTGTCAGCACATTTCCCTCTGCCTCAGGAGAGTTCGGAAGCGGCTGCGGAAGATAGTAGAGATAAGCGTCCAACTGACGATCTGCCACGACCTTGCTGCTCAGACTTTTCAGCGTTCCGCTGGCAGCATTTCTCGGATTTGCAAAAAGCGGTTCTTCCTGAGCCTCACGTTCGCGGTTCAATCGTTCAAAGCTTTCCCACGGCATAAGAATCTCGCCTCTTATCTCAAACTCCTTAGGTACGTCTTCTCCACTGACAGCCAGAGGAATAGAGCGTATGGTTCTCACATTCTGCGTCACATCATCGCCACGAACTCCATCGCCGCGAGTTACAGCATAAGCGAGTTTTCCGTCAATATAAGTGAGCGAGATGGAGAGTCCGTCATACTTCATTTCCGCACAAATCTCAAATGGTTCTCCGTTCAAGCCTTTACTCACCGAGTCGTAGAACTCTGAAACATCATTGAAGTTATAGGTGTTCGACAGAGAGAGCATCGGATATTTATGTTCCCTCTGCGAAAATCCCTCCTGAAGGTCGGAACCCACGCGCTGAGTAGGAGAAGATGGGTCGAACATCTCCGGACATTGCTCTTCCAGTTCCTGCAAACGGTGCATCATGTCGTCAAAATCCTTGTCGGAGATCGTCGGCATGTTCTTCACATAATAGTTGCGGTTATGCTCGTTGAGCTGCTGTCGCAAGGAGAGTATTTCGTCTTGTATATTCTGCATGATATAAGCGGTATTCTGATTTAAAGAACATTTTTCGGGGACAAAGGTACGAATAAGCGAGCGAAATACAAAAAGAAAAGCCAATTTTCTTTTTTATTTCCGAAGACAAACAATTTTCGTTCTTATTCACTTTAGCGGCAACTCAGAAATTTCGTAAAATAAGGTACATAGGTTCATTGGCATACCTAACCCCCTGATTTACAGAACATTTAGCAATGTACCCTAAGGTACACTAAAGGTACACTAAAGGTACATTATAGGGTACATTGTCTTTTCCATGTGAGACGCATGAAAAGATAATTGGAAAATGCGTAATCGCAAAGAAGCCAACTATTTAGGAGATAATTTGAACTATAATAGTAATGATTTATAATCTTAAGGAACATGGAACGTAATCCTTTGGATTACGGGAAATTTTCTAGTAAGAGATTTTCTTTTTTCTTGCTAGAAAAAACATTTTTTCTAACAAGAAAACGGTTTCTAAAGCTAAGGAAGAGGAGTCGTAAAGCATTTTCCAATGTACCTTTTATGTACCTTTTGTGTACCTTAGGGTACATTCTGGACAATCTGATTTTCAAGCATTTGAGAGGAAAATGCACCTATGTACCCTATTTTCCAGAAAACCTCGTGGTTCGGCGTCACTTCAGGTGCAAACTAGTTTCCCCAGTACTTCCACACTTTCCCCAAGAGGTCATCATTTCCCCAAGAGAGAGATAAAAAGACAACTCCGCACCGTAACGATACGACGCGGAGCCTTCTGTTTCGTAAGTTTGCGACAAAAAACAAACATACACAAATAAACAAACAATAAAACAGTCTGAGGATTAAGCATTGAAATCCTCAGGCTGTTTTACTTAATATATAGAGTTACTTAATCAGCTGTGCCGGCATAGCCTTGTCAGAATAAGATTCGTTAACAGTTGCGTCAGGACTTTCGTCGTCTATCAGCCAAGAGCCTTGCTTGGCATCAGACTCTTCGGGGCTTGCGCCATTAGAGGTATCCAGACCCACGTTAACGCAGATCTCCCCCATTTCATAGATTACGATTTCTGGTTGTATGTATTGTTTCTTAGCATGTTTCATAGTTTCCTTTTGTTTCATTTTATTTTACCAGAACCTTGCGACCATTATGAATATATATACCGCCAGACACAGGTGTCTTCACCTTCATACCCTGCATGTTGAAGTAATCTTTTGTTACAGGCGAATTGTCTTTAATAGCATCTACAGCAGTTGCAGTGTCGTCTTCCTCATCATTCCATACGAATGACAGTGACGAAACCTTTGTCAGCTGTGAGCCGTAACCATCGTCTGCTGCCGTATATATGAACTCTGGAAGATCAAGGTAAGCCTTGAATGCTCCGAGTGTACCACCAGTGCAGTAGTAGAACGTACCGCCCTTACTGATGAACTGTGTTGATTCATCGGTCATGTGTGGAGCGCCAGCCATGTTCACAGCGTCCTTACCGCCACCCTTGAGGTAGTTGGTATTATTGTTGAGGTTTGTATATTCTTTATTATCAAAGCTTCCTTCGTATTCTGGTTCTGTGAGGAGATAAAGGACTTCGTTGTCATCTGTGTCAACTGCAGTTCCTGTACCTTTATAATATATACCACCCAAAGCATCTATGCCAGGTTTTTCATCGCCCAATGCTGTCATTGTCACTTGCTTGGCTGCCACATTGTAGCCGGTAGCGGTGTAAGGCTTCAGAATCTCGATGCTATTGTCAACAATATTCTCAGGCGTTCTGAAGAAGTCGCTGAGTTGATATTCTGTGCCATCAGCCTTATCACCGTCATACAAGTGTGTATTGTCAAACACCTTTATGTTCTTGTAGTCCAGCGGGCGGAAGTAACTCATGGTACGGACATTGGAAGGCTTTGCTCTGAGGATAGGATAAACACGTGGACCGTGGTTGTCATCTTCCCAACCATTATCATCACCGTAGATGTCGACGCCTGCTACCCAAGTTTCAAAATTATCCCTTTCGTCGAAGTACTTTTCTATAGGAGCGAATATATCAATATTGGTCTTTTCTCCTTGAGACTCATGATAAGGATAGAAGCCCATAAAAGGATCAGGGTGCAACATAAAGATGTATGTAGGCGATTGATATCCACCTATTGCTTCATTAAACTCGGCATATTTGTAGTCGCAAATGATACTGCGCACCTTTGTGTTTTCAAATGACATGTAATCAAAGAAGATAGGATATGGAGTCTCGTCATCATAATTCTCCTTAATGAGTCTTCTCAAATCTAATGTGCCACCTTGAAAGTTACACTCTCCAAAACAGCTTCTACCGAATCTTCTTATAGGCGTATTATCTATTTTTAGACCACTGAGAGTCAAACTCGTACAGCCATAGCACAAGCCATCACCAATCTCGATAAGATTAGGCATATCCCTCACGTCCAGACTGTTCAACTTTGGGCAAGAACCGAATACATCTTGCCAATCTTTATTGGATTCGTGTTCATAGGAACCATTCTTGTAAAAGTTCTGTAACCCTCTCATATTTACTGTTTCCAGTTCAGGACAATATTCAAAGGCGCTATGTCCAATATTAGACAACTTGGAACACTGAGTAAAGTCTATACTATTGATATTGGAACCTTCAAATCCGTACCCTTCAATTCTTTCCAGATTATTCAAGTCTGAGAAATTTACAGAATTCACATAACGACTGTTAGTATTACCATGAACAGATTCCGAACCTCCCCATAAAGCGAAAGCTCGTGCACCAATATTAGTAATACTTGAAGGCAAGGTCAAATCAGTGATCTTTGCGCAAAAGCGATCCACTCGTGGGTCTCCACCGATAGTAACAGAAGCTGATACTGTAGGTGCTTGGTCTGGAGAATAAGTAAATGCACAATCGCCTATCTTGGTCACAGTGTATTCCTTACCATTATACGTTACCTTCTCTGGTATCTCCAAATCGCCTTCTATGTTATAGAATTGTGCCACTTGATCGTATATCAGATAGTTCTGATCGCAAAGATCAGGAATTGTACTATGTTTATACCAATGTTCTCCTGCTATGTCTATACCAAATGGTTCGCTGTAGTAAAATCTCTGTAGTTCCACGTCCCAATTGTAGTTTTTCTCTGCCCCATGAGATGCATGCTCATGAGTGTCATACTCTGTCTTGTTGTATCTTTGGGTATTCCTTCTGTGATATGTGATAGGAAGACCTGATACAAGCGTTACCGATTCTCCGTCATCGTTAATGCAGAATCTGACAGGTGTACCAGAAACATCGGCTGTAAAGTCCCATTCTGGAATGATGTAGCAGTAGTGCGTACAATCAAATTTTGTTGACGTTTGTGAGATTAAAGCATCATAATGAAGATGAAGATTAATCCTACCATGTTCGTGAGAGTTGCATACTATCACCCTGACCTTGGTGTTTAAGCTTTCGTAACGAGAAGTACGGTCTGTCGTAAGATTGACAAAATACTCACCTTCCACGTTAGATGTGAAAACATCACCATTTATTGTGGTAAGGGGATCATCACATGCGAATGTGGCATTCAAACTCGGATCATAATCCTTTATGAATGTCTTCAAGTCTAACTCCTCACCTGTCTTTATTGTTTTGACGCAAGAGTAGGATGGGAAATCACGCATTGTAAACGTATAGGATGCAGTAGCGGAATTATATTCATCAGTCTGACTCGCAGTAGCAGTCACACTATATGTACCACCAGGCAAGTCCTCCGGCAAGCAGTTATCGGTAAGAGTTACTAGCTGGCCATTGCCAGTATTCCTCACGATATATGTAACATTACCATCTCCATCGTATGTTAGGGGATTTAAGAGCCTGATATCTTTTCCACGTACATATTCGGCCGACTGGCTGACACTTGATTCTTTAAATGAGAATGATGGCGTGCGACGGATCACATTGACTGTTAAAGTGGCTTCACTTGAAAAGTAATGTGCACTGTTACCGCCAGCACCAGCAGAGACTTTTATTGTGTAAGTGCCTGGCTTAGATGCAAAAAATTCATTTGTTTGGTAATACCCTCCAGTTATGTATGGCAGCGAAAGCGTTGCATTTGAATTATTCGTAGTATATATTCGAGTTCCTGTATTATATGGGCAATACGTATAAACAAGCAAACGTTTGTTCACATACGTACTTTGAGTACTGTAACTCGTTGTAGTAGATGTGTTCTGAACAAATCGTATTGCATTTAATAAACTTGGGTCTGGATAGATTGAGAGGTGGAATGTTCTAGTATATTCTGATGAATAATATACAAACTTTATTGTTCCATAGATATCGTATTTTTTAGCAGATAATCGCGAATACTCTATATTGAAGCCATATTGGTAATGACTGCCACTTGCTGCGTTACTGCTAAATGTTGCAGAAGAAATAGGTGTCGCTGCATTTGTTGAACTTGTATTGTGATAATTAATGTCAAGATCAGAGTTGTATAACCTTTTGCCTAACGAAGTTGTAGCACTATATGAAGATGTTAGAGAAACAGTAGTGCCATCTACCTTGACCATCGATATAGCCATACTTGATATATAACCTCCTGATATTTGTTCTGGTGTGTCTACAGGTCTCAGAATATCATAGTTATTCACAAAGTACTGACCTTTGGAAGTTTCGCAAGAATAATATATTGTTCTCTCAAGTGTTTCGGCATTCATTCCGAGAGCCATCATAATGCCGAAGATAACAAGTAGTAGTTTTTGTTTCATATTGCTTTTGTCTTTATTTTACGTATTCTTTGTTTGGATTGTAACAACGCAAAAAGCCTGCAAAGGGACTCTGCGATTATGCAGTTTATCCCTTTGCAGGCTTTCGTTTTATGTCGTATTATTATATGTATCAGCCGTGGCAGAAGGCGTTACCCCCCCCCCTGTAAGTCACTGAATTACAGATAGTTACGTTTATTTCAATCATTTATTTATTAGTTTGTATTGTTTGTTATAAGTTCGTTTAAGTTTGATTGGTGGTGAGATTTTGTGGGCGGTTAAGTGATCTATTTGTAATGACCATAAACAGACAAAACCAACACTTCAACTACATCGTCATGGATTCTATATGTCAAACGATGTTCCCGAGTGATACGTCGCGACCATGTTTCTTTATCAAAATGCTTAAGTTGTTCAACTTGCCCCGTCCCGGTACGTGGGTGTTCTCTTAGTTCTTGTAGAAGAGTTTCAAGTTTCTTAATAGCATTTGGAGCTTTCTTCGCAAGTATCACCAGTTGTTTTTGAGCATCCTTTGTAAAAACTAATTGGTACATATCAACCTTTCTACGAATTGATGTACGGATTCGTTGTTGCTCATTGCTACTGTTTCGCCGTTTCTTGCCTGCTGAGCGGAATGGTCAAGCATGGCATAGTAATCTTTCTTACTCATACTAACCTTTGGTGTCGTTTCTTTTATTGCCACAACACCTTTGATCTGTTTGAGCACCTGTTTTATCAGTCGTTTCATTGATGCGTCAACATCAATAGTAAATTGTACAGTTTCGTTTATTGTTGTTTCCATAATCAATGAGATTACACATTTCTGTGAGTGCAAAGTTACACAATTTTGACGAACAAAACCATTTTACGTCAATTATTTTTATCTTTCTCAGCTAATTTCTTAATTTTCATAAAGAATCGGACGGGAAGTTACAACGAGCTGATTTCGTCGGCTGTGAGACCGGTAGCCTGAGAGATTTGTTCGGAATTTAATCCCATCGTTTTCAAGTTCTTCGCTATCTGCACATTCCTTTTCTCTACACCTATAGCCTCACCTTTTGCTATACCTATAGCCTCGCCCTTTGCTATACCGATAGCCTCGCCTTCTGCACGTCCCTTGCGCTCCGCAGCATTCAAGGCGGTACGCTCGCGACTCACCTGATCCCAGTATTTGTCTATTGCGAGAAGTTCTGCATCGGTATATGCAGATTCCTCTACAAGCGAGAGGGCTTTTGCCACAAGACTGTCAGCAGCAAGTTCAGCAGGTATCTCCTTTGTATGCTCATCTATCTCTGTCAGGAAACGCAGCCAGAGAACTGCCATCTTACGATCATGCCATGTTGAGGCCTTGAACTTTGGAAGTTCCACAAAGACCATGTACATGTCGTCCATTATCTCATCTGGATGATTGCGGTGAGTAGGCACAAACTCATGGTAGAACTCATCTGGGAACTCTGGGAAAGCCACGTCGTTGACAAGGGCTAGCGTGTAGATTGGCTGCAGATCACGATAGTCCATACCCTTCTCCGCTGGCTTAACATAAGCCTTGCATGTGTTGAACAGTGTGCGACGCTTGAACTCATCAGTCCAATACATCTGCATCTCTACAAGAAACTGTCTGCCACCATTTTCCGTACAACGTACATCAACAATCGTGTCCTTCTTGTCGGGATTGACTGGCACCAGCTCTGGAGGCAGATATTCCAAGGACACAATCTCACAACCGGGCTGTAGAGGCAGCAAGGCATTAAGAAAGCTTATCAGCAACTCTTTATGTTCGCCGAACACTTTCTTAAAGGTACGATCAGACTTTGGATTGAGATACTTGGACATCTTATTTATTTACGATTTACGGATTTACCGTGTACAATTTGGGTGCAAAGATACACAATATTATATTAATGAACAAGAAAAAGAGAGAAAAATTCAATTTTCCCCTCTTTTTCTTAGGAAATTATATACAATTTGGCCTTTTTTCTTGAGACAAGAATTCTTGCGCTCCAGTAGGTGCTCAGGCGCAAGCGGAGTCTCAACAATTTACAAGAATTAATTCAAAAATATTTATTTATAATTTCTGTCTATTGTTGTACATTGTTTGTTAAAAGAAAAATAAAACATAAAATTATCAAAAAATATTTAATGATTATTTGGGGTCAAATAGTATATAGTTCCCTTTTCTTAATACTTGCGACTCATACAAAGCGACTTGAGTTAGTAGTTGAAGACGTCTTCAAGTGAAACTCGCTTGATGATTCCGAACTTCTCAAGTTCCTTCATGTTGAGTTCCTTCTCGTCGCCAAGTATGAGGTAGCGATATGGCTTGTTGGCGATGTGAGTGTTGGCGAAACGAACGATGTCCTGAAGTGTGAGATTCTGCGCATTCTGGTAAACTATCTCACGAACAGACTTGTCAAGTCCGAGACGCTCGGAAGAGAGCTGAGAGGTAAGAAGTCCAGCCTTGATTGTACGCTCCGTAGCAAGGTTCTTGAGAAGTGTCTGCTTTGCAACGTCGAATGCTTCCTGCTGCTGCGGAATGGTGTCAAGAATCTGCTTGAACGTATTAACGCAATCGAGCATCTTGTCGTTCTGAGTGATGATGCTTGTTACGAAGAATTCCTTCTGGTCCTTGTAGTTTGGATAATTGTAATATGCACTTGCGCTATAGGCAAGTCCACGAGTTTCACGAAGCTCCTGGAAAACGATTGCGTTCATGCTACCACCATAGTAAGTGTTGAAGAGATCGATAATGGCAAGTTCCTTTGGGTTGAACATACGGTCTTCGCAGTTGTACATGCGCATGTAGATGTTCTTTGCGTCGTAAGGTGCGATGATGATTTCGTTCTGAGGAGTTGCTTCGCGCTGGACAGGGTCTGATTCAGAAGCTGATGCTTCTGACACAGGGGCAGATTTCTTTGATACAGCCTTTGAATTGTGGTTCTTGTTGACGGCAGCTACAACATCCTTCAACTCCATAGGACCATAATAAAGTACGTTATGGCTGTGAGTGTTGAGAAGGTTGGCTGTAGCGAGGATTGTCTCAGGCTTTGTCTCGCGAAGCTTCGTTACAGAAACCTGACGATAGTAAGGCGACTTCTTGCCGTAATAGCCGTATGAAGAAAGTGCACGGAAACAGCTCTCCTGATTTTTCTTCGCATCAAGACGATTCTTCTCTACAAGGTCGATGAACGACTTGTACTGCTCGTAATCAGCAACGGCATTTGTGATGATGTGCTCATAGAGTTTCATAGCCTCAACCATGTTCTCGCTGAGACCTGAGAGAGTGACGCGCACTTCGCGGTCGCTTGCGCTTATGTTGTAGTCGCAAGCCATGGTATAGAACATCTTCTGAATCTCGTCGGCAGAATATTTCTTTGTGCCTACAAGTTCAAGATAGTCAGAGAGATAGTCGATAAACGGCTCTGCGTCTGTGCCGAAGTTGTAGTTATAGACAAGAGTGAAAAGTCCGTTCACGTTGTTCTTTACATAGCGAACAGGAAGACCTTTCTTAGTTGTAGCCTTAGTGATTTCCTTATCGTAGTCAGGGAACACTGGCGCTATCTCAGGGCTCTGCTCGTTGATGATGTTGCCGACGAACTCACTCTGATATTCGCGATTGGCTGGAATAGGCGTGATGGCTGGCTTTTCAATCTTCTTGAGCGTAGTGTCCTCGCCCTGCTCCTTATAGATAACCACATAGTTGTCCTTGAAGAAGCGGTTTGCGAAACTCACGATGTCCGCCTTGGAAATCTTTGAGATGCGGTCGAGTTGGTTTACCACATCTACCCAATCCTCGCTATAGATGAAAGCGTCGGTCATAGTGCTGACGCGGCTCTCGTTGCTCTCAAGGGCTGAATATTCGTATCGCTTCATGTTGTTGACGATGGCCTTGAGCAGACTTTCGTCGAACTCGCCTTTCTTGAGTTTCTCGATTTCTGCAAGCAGGATGTCCTTAACTTCCTTGTTTGTCTGACCTTCCTTTGGCATACCCTGAAGAAGGAAGCCTGAATATTCCTCAAGATCCTGAACGCCAGCACCAGCATAGGCACACTTCATAGGCTGATTGATATCGAGGTCAATCAAGCCTGCCTTGCCGTTAGAGAGAAGGTGATCAATGACAGCAAGCGTGTCAAGCTGATGACTCTTGCCTCCTTCTGCCTGCCATGCGATGTACATGAAAGCAGCCTCCTGACCGAGAACAACTGTGTCGGTAGGTTCTGTAATCTTCTTGACAGCAGGATATGAAGGGCGAGTGAGGTTCTCATTCTTCTTCCATGAACCGAAATACTTGTCGATAAGGGCAATTGTCTTGTCGCAATCGAAATCACCAGCAAGAACTATTGCCACGTTGTTTGGACAGTAGTAGTTATTGTAGTAGTTCTCGATATTTACGATAGAAGGATTCTTCAGGTGCTGCTGAGTACCGATAGTGGTCTGTGTGCCATAAGGATGACCAGGGAAAAGCTTTGCTGTAAGCGCAGGCCACATCTTGCGACTATCCTTTGCGATGCCCATATTATACTCCTCGTAAACGGCTTCAAGCTCTGTATGGAAACCACGGATAACGAGGTTCTGGAAGCGGTCAGACTCTACCTTCAGCCACTTTTCGAGTTCGTTTGAAGGAATCTCGTTCACATAGACAGTCTGGTCATTGCTTGTATAAGCGTTAGTAGCATCGGCACCGAGAGAGGCGCAGAGCTTGTCGTACTCGTTTGGGATGTTATACTCTGCAGCAAGCTGAGAGAGGGAGTCTATTTCGTGGTAACATTGCTTACGCTCAGCATCATCGGTAAGAGTGCGATAAACTTCATACTTGTCGCGAATCTGGTCGAGGAAAGGCTTTTCCTTCTCATAGTCGCGAGTACCGAACTGCTTTGTGCCCTTGAACATGATGTGCTCAAGATAATGTGCAAGACCAGTAGTTTCGGCAGGGTCATTGCGCGAGCCGGTATGTACGGCGATGTTTGTGTAAATACGAGGCTTATCCTTATTGACGGAGAGATAAACCTTCAAGCCATTGCTGAGCGTATAGATGCGAGTCTGCATCGGGTCGCCCGGAACGCTGACGTAGTTGTAGTCCTTGGCAAAGGCAGTGAGTGAAGCCAGTAGGACAAGGAGGAAAGAAAGGATTTTTTTCATAGAAAGAGAAGCCCCCTAGCCCCCGAAGGGGGAACTTTTAAGTGGATAGAAGGGGAACTTAGGTTGTTAGTGACTGAAAATAAAGATATTGGAATGTAGGGCGAAGATATCTGAGCCGTTTGCGGGAATAAAACTTGAACCGCGGCTCGGAAATCCTCGCCCTACAATAAGCCATAAAAGCTATAGAACATCCCTCCCTTCGGGAGGGCTTGGGTGGGCTCTTGGGTGGGCTCTTACTCCCACTCGATTGTATTTGAGCATTGATTATCAGTCATTTGCATTGTTTTTATCATACACAGGGTACGTTTTTAGGGTACATTTCTTGATTTCGGGTTGAGGCTGAGGATTAGACAGATAGACCGAATTTTCAGAAATTGA
>JAZRYU010000049.1:0-8853 GCA_045600885.1 Prevotella sp. | reverse complement strand
CATTAAATAATTCCCTCAAAACTATTACCACCTCCCCTTGGGGAGCTTGAGGGGCTGCATTCATAATGAAGAAACTTCTTTCGCTTATAGCTATTTTACTGCCTTTCTGCTCTGCTCAAGCCATTGACAAGGTGCGTGTTGACATTCATGTTGATGCTCTTCACAACGGACAGTCGCTGGTTCTCAAGCAGGCGGGTTTTGACGCTCTGAAGGGCAACGGCGTTGTAGTAGGCATTATTGATGCCGGCTTTGACTACACTCATCCTGCTTTCTATGATGCAGAGCGCAAGACTCTCCGCATAAAGCGTGTCTGGGAACAATATACAAAGCAGGAAGGAGCCTCTTCACCTGCTGATTTCAACTATGGCATTGAACTGACAACTCCCGAGGAGATACTTGCCGCGAGAGGCGATTATGATGGTAATTCCCACGGTAACCATGTGGTGGCAACAATAGCCGGTGCAGATACAACGCTCTATTCCAAGTATATTGGCATAGCGCCAGAGGCAGACATTGTGCTCGTGAGCAAGAAAGAATACGAGCGTGGCAATCAGAACATCCTTGATGGCATAAAGTATATCTTCAACTACGCAAAGTCTGTCGGTAAGCCTTGCGTCATCAATATGAGTCTTGGCCATCAGGCTGGTCCGCATGACGGCACTTCAGTCTTTGATCAGACGCTTTCAGAACTTCAGGGCGAAGGACTTATCATAGTCGGTTCTGCCGGCAATCATCAACAAGAGAAATTCCATCTCGGATATGAGTTCTCTGGTAAGGAAGACGCTCCTCTCCAGACTTTCATAGACTTCCATTCAGCACCGTCTCTGTCAAACAGTCGGGGCGATGTTGAGGTTTGGGGCGAGAAAGGTCTTGACTATAAGCTGAACCTCGTATGTTACAACACAGCCACAAAGACCATCACAGAGACTATCTGCGCTCTTGAAGACATCACGAAGGTTAACGGCGAGGAATATCCTTACGAAGATGCTGAGGGAATCCAGAAACTTGCTTTCTCAAAGAATATCACGGGCAACATTCTCGTAGCTTCAGAGGTTAGTCCGCTGAATGGCAAACTCCACGTTGTTCTCTCGTCTCGTATTACGAATATCCGTAACAATTACGCTCTTGCCATTCAGATCGTACCTCTAAGCAAGGGAAAGCTGAACATCTGGGCAGACGGCACTAGTCTTGGACTCACCGATAAACTTCAGCCAGGCTTTACTGATGCTGATACAAATCTTACTATTTGCGAGATTGGCGGCACGGCTAGAGACATTATAAGTGTTGGTGCTTACACCACTCGTAATACATATTATTTATATAATGACTCTCAGCAGTACGAGCTCTCTTCTGAAAAGGAAGGCGAACTGTCCTCATTCTCAAGCTACGGCATCACGCCTGACGGTCGTGTGAAGCCAGAGGTTACTGCTCCGGGTTGTCTGACAATCTCAGCTCTTTCTTCTAACGATCAAGGCACAAAGCTTGTTGCCCACGCATACGGCTACAATGATAAAACCTACGAATACGGTTATATGCAAGGCACTTCTATGGCTACTCCCGTTGTTGCAGGCGTTGTTGCCCTTATGCTTCAGGCAAATCCAAACCTCACGCCGCAGCAGGTAAAGGAAATTCTCGTTTCTACCGCTCGCGAGAACATCAAGAAGGTTGACGCTCTCGCTGCCGTTGAGATGGTTGCTTTGACAACAGGAATATCTCCTATAATCCAGAATGCAGAACCAACGGTTGGCGGAAGTCAAGGCAGAATGCAGAATCTTTACAACCTCGCTGGTCAGCGTGTAGGCAAAGACTATCGTGGCATTGTCATAAAGAACGGCAAGAAGGTAAAGAAATAATAAATCAGAATTGAAAAAAGTAGCCGAGTTCGGCTACGCCTAAAAATCAAAAATCATAAATCAAAAATCATAAATGAAGAAACTACTTTTAACTTTTGGAGCCGTTCTGGCAAGCATCGGCATTTATGCTCAGGTGCCAGGTATGCTCCTTCGCCACACAGAGGTGATTGGCGATGCCATGGGCGAACAGCATGGCGTGACACAGTGGACAAAGTCCTATTATGACAAAGAAGGTAAGGTCATTCGTGAAGCCGTTTACGGACTTTGCCTTGATGGCAGCATAGAGATTACTCGCTATGTGACTTACCAGTATAATGCTCAGGGACAGCTTGTCAGCAAGAGTTCGCAGAGCTACGGCTTGTACGATGGCGCTGATCTCGCATTCAAGTCCGCCAATGACGAGACAACATACACTTACGATGCCAATGGCAACCTCACGTTTGAATCTACAGAAGGCTACGAGCAGAAGGAATACACTTATGATGGCGAAGGCCATCTCATTAAGAAAGTGCGTTCTTCTTACGATAATGGCAGTTGGGTGACTTCTGAAACAACAGAGTATTCGGACTTCATTGGCGGAAAACCAACCAAGTTGAACAATACTGGTCGTTGGGATTCTTACGTCTATGTAGCTGAACTTTCGTATGACGACAACGGCAATAAGGTAAAGGAAATTCACTACAACAACTGGTCGGATAAGAAACTCGTAGGCAACTCTTTCTACTGGACTTATGACGCTGAAGGTTTCTGCACTCTCTACGAGAAGAAGATTATCAACAGCGGCTCTGAGCGCGACTATCTCCGCTCAACCTACAAGAAGATTCTTACAGACGACAATCAGTTCCGCGTAGAGGAGAAGACCCAGACCAACACTTCCGGAGAATGGTATAACCAGGCTACTTCGCTCGTTCGTGAGTATGCAAAGTACAATCATGCTGATAATGCTCCGCAAGCAGCTGTAGATAAGATTGGCGATGAAAACCGCATCAGGGTTTCTGTCACTCTTCCTGCTCAGGCAGCTACAGACGGCGATGACAATGCAGCACTGAAGGTTATGGACAATGGTATCATCCTCGACTTCCTGACCGTTGCTGAGGCTAAGAGCCGTGGCATGGTGTCTGGCAACACTGTTACATTTGAGACAGATATCCTCAGAAACGGCAATCATGAGATTCTCGTTCAGTATCTTACTGTTAAGGGTTCTGCTTCAAAGCTTGACGATACAAACACACTCGGCTGGAATGTTTCAGACCCTGTGATGATTACTCTTGACAAGCAGCTTCCAGCAGCTTCTAACGTCTGCGCAGTTTCTGCCGACAAGGACAAGAACGGCATGTATTCTCTCGTTATCAAGTGGGATGCAGCTCCAAATGCCGACAGCTACAAGCTTATTCGTTACAACGTGATGATGAAGGGCTATGCTGTACCAGAGAACTATGAAGACGCAGACAAATGTCTCGACCTTACATGGACTCTTTCTAACCTTACCGGTCCTGTCTCTGTCATGATCCAGGCTGTTTATCCTTACGGCAAGGCTAACACAGAGTATGTAACGTTTGATCCTAAGGAGTATTATCAGGTAGCTGACGACGACCGCATCTGCGTAGAAGAAGAGCGTACATACCTTGAAGGAAACAATCTGAATGTCAATGCTGGCGCGAAGGTTGTAGAAAAATTCTTCGTTGATGCCAATGATGTTGTTATTCGTTCCGCTGTATATAATTGCGACTTAGAAGGCAATCCTTCGTTGATTACGTATAACAAGTACTCTTACGACGGCAATGTCCTCACCATAGCTTCTGATCAGACATCGGAAGTCCACACACGCACTTTAAATGAGCAGGGTAAGCTTGCTACGGATACTTACGATGTCATGATTGACGGCGCAAAGTATCAGTATGTCGTTACATATAATTATAGTGCAAAGGATGGTCGCCTTGAGTCAGAGGTTGTAAAGCGTGCAAAGTATAAGTCAAACGGTACGCCAGGTGCTTCTTCCAACTATTCCCAGACCATTTACACCAACGATTCTGAAGACGATGGAATCATCCATGGTGTTGTCAGCACTTACGACGCAATGAAGGCGAAGTGGACAGAGGGTGCTCACGTCAAGCGCTACATGATGCCAGCCAAGAGCACTTACGCTCCAACAGCAAAGGCTCTTGAGGTAAATGAGAATAGCGTTGTCATCAGTGCCATTCCTCAGTCAGAGCATCTTGCTGGTACAGCAGCTTTCAACATCTATCGTAATGGTGAGCTCATCGTCAAAGGTGCTTCTCTCCTTGACGAGGAATACATGAAGTCAACTGATACAGGAGATTTCATCGACTGGAACTACACAGACACAGCTCCTGAGGGTGTTACAGAGTGCGAGTACATTGTTCAGTACGCCATCCTCGACAACTACATGCAGTATAAGCGAGCTTACGCTGTTGCCGATCCTTTCACAGTGACGTTCTCTGGTGCTACAGCTATCCCTTCAGTAATGCAGAATTCTGAATTCAGAATGCAGAATCTTTACAACCTCGCTGGTCAGCGTGTAGGCAATGACTATCGTGGCATCGTCATAAAGAACGGCAAGAAGGTAAAGAAATAATAAATCAAACATCATAAATCAAACATCATAAATGAAGAAACTCTTATTATCCCTCTGCGTTTTGCTCTCTTCTATGAGCGCATTCGCAGAAAAAGGAACTCTCGCGCTCTATACGCCAAGAGAGTATCAGATTATGTACATCTCAGCCAACGGCAGGTGGGCGACAGGTGTGTATTACGATTACAGTTATAATCCTTATGCTTTCCGTTGGAATCTGGAGTCCGGAAAGATAGAGATGCTTTCATCTCTTAACTTCTCCCTGCCTTCAGGCATCTCTGACGATGGTGTCGTTGCCGGTCAGTTCTATTCTTCTGAGGTTACAAACAACGGCTCAGTCGTATTTGCTCCAGGCTATTTCGACACAAAGTGGCACACACTTCCTTTTGTGGGTTCATTTATCGGTGGTTCAGAGATGGGTCAGAGCCTTGGTGCCGGTATGTCTGGCGGTATCTCTCCTGACGGTAAGTGGATGGCTGGTGCGCTGAATAGTGACGGTGCTCTTCATCCTGTAATCTGGCATAACGGCGAGTTCTACAAGGACCTCTTCGATGGCTGCTATGGCGTGCCTTACTGCATCTCTCCTGACGGTCAGAGTCTGGCAGGCTGGAAATATATCGAGGAAGGCGCTATGGCTACACGCTATGCTGCCGTATGGCGTGATGCTTCTCCTAAGGCAGAGATTCTCAGCAACTACGGTGCTCCTTGGTGTACAGGTCAGATGTTCTCTCCTGACGGCAAGAAGCTCGTTCTTTGGGGTGGCTACGTAAATACAGACGCTGATTCTGACCCAGAGATCAACGCCATTTACGACATGGACACTCACGAGGTTTCAACACTCAAGTGTCTGTCAAAGAATCCTTTCAATGAGGACTTCAACTCTATCGCAAACGACGGCACAATCCTCGGTTATGAGCAGGGTGCAAACGACGGTCATCAGCGTGCTACTATGTATAAGGATGGCAAGGGCTATCTCGCAACAGAATATCTTCGCGATAATAACCTCCACGACTTCTACACAGACGCACATATCCTGAACGACGATGATATCGCTCCATTCCCAATGGTTCTCCGTGGTCTTGGCATCTCTGCCGACTCAAAGACTATGGGCTTCTTCCATTATACTCCAGATGGATATTACGGCTCATGCGTGCTCCTCTTTGACCAGGAGCTCACACACCGTGCTCCTTGCGGCGTTGAGGCTAAGCAGTTCGACGGTCAGACCATTGCCCGCATTTCTTGGATTAAGCCACTTGCGAATGCTGAGAATGTAGAGAAATACATTGTTTACCGCAATGGTAGCAAGATTGGCGAATGCCCTGCTTCTACCCTCGTTTATTACGACAAGGAAGTTGCTGTTGGCACTACTTACGAATACACCGTGGCTGCTGTCTATAAGGATGCTGCTGAGTCTGATAAGGCTATGTCAGCTTCAGCAACCATCAAGGAAAAGGAAGTTCAGGCACCTTATTCTCTCATCGCTCGTCAGAGTGGTTTCAACAATGCTGCCTTTTCTTGGAATGCTCCACGCACAAACAAGGTTGTAAAGACTTACTACGACGCAGAGACAGACGATATATTCGGCTTTGGTGCTGCAATGTTCTCGTTTGAGCTCGCCGTTCGTTATGACAAGAACGACTTCAAGTTCTACGAAGGCAAGAAGATCGAGGGCGTTTCCTTCTATCCTATGTCAACACAGCTCGGCTGGAAGGCTACTATCTATGAATATGACGAGGCTACAGACACTTATACCGTTATAAAGGAAGAAAAGATCACTCAGGACCTCAACATCGGCGACCTCAACACAGTTAAGTTCGCAGAGCCTCTCACCATTACTGCTCAGAAGGACATCGTGGTAGGTATTACAGCTACTGTCAGCGAGCTTACAGCCTCCAACAGCGTTATCGGTATGGTCTATGGCAAGTGTATTCCTGGCAGAACAGACCTCCTCCGTCTCACTACTGATCCAAAGCTTTATTCCTTCTACGACTATCGTCAGGAAGAGGCTACTACAAACGAGTGTACCTGGGCTATCAACCTCATCATCGACAATGAGGATGTTGCAGCCGATGCCGACAAGATTTCTGCTTATAACATCTATGCTGACGGCACTCTCGTGTCAAATGTTGAGACAGAGTCTGCGAAGGTTCCAAACCTCTCTCAGGGTAAGCACACACTCGGCGTAGAGGCTGTTTACGCTGACGGCAGCAAGGCGAGCGTACAGAGCAAGGATGTGGACATCAACATTAATGTTAAGGACTTTGCTGTTAACGACGTGAATGTTGACGCTCAGGAGACTTCTTCAAAGGTTAAGTTCTCTTGGGATGCTCCTAAAGACAACGACCGCAGCGTTGTTGCGTACTGCTCAGAGACTCCAAGTGCTCAGATGATCCGTGGTAACAAGGAAGAGAACTGGGCTCTCCAGGCTCTCGTCAGCTACGAACCAAGCAAGCTCCGTCCTTACGCCGGCAATCTCATCAAGAAATTCCGCTTCTATCCTACCTGCGATGCAGAGTTCACCTTCGCACTCTTCGCCAACGGAAATATGGTGGCTTATGAAGAGGTTATGGACTACACGCTCAACCAGTGGAACGAGGTAGAGCTTGAAGAGCCTGTACCAGTGATTGCGGGTCTTAGCTATGAGCTTATTCTTGACTGCTACGACACAACTCCAGAGGAGTCTCCTATCGGTATCGACGGCGAGTCACCTTTCACTGATATTGCCGACCTCGTAACTACCGATGGCGAGAACTTCAAGTCGCTCTCTTACTACGCAGTCTATGGTAACTTCATGATTGGTATGGTAACAGAGTCAGCAGAGGAGAACGTCCTTCCTGTTGCAGGTTATAACGTGTCAATCGATGGCGAGCTCAAGACTCCACAGCCTATCTCTGAGACTTCTTTCGAGTATGACTTCAACGAGATAAAGGACGAGCGTCACACCGTGAATGTCGATGTAGTCTTTGACGGCGTTTCTGAGACTGCCAAGGGAGCTGCCAATACATTCTTTACTGGCAACAAGGCTGCTGGCATCCAGAACGTAGAGGCTAATGGTAAGCACAAGTCTGAACGCTATTATGACCTTGCTGGTCGTCGCATCAACAAGCCAAAGGTTGGCATGTTCATCAATAGCAAGAAGCAGAAGACCATCACTTCTGGTCATCAGCCGTTAAATGTAAAATGATACAGCAGACAGAATTTAGACTCACATCTAAGCGCAGGGGCTTTAATCTCGTTACTCGCGAGATTATAGCCAATCTGCCGCCGCTACCAAAGACGGGAATACTCCATCTCTTCGTCCAGCACACCAGCTGCGCCCTGAGCATCAACGAAAATGCCGATCCCGATGTTCGCACAGACATGGAGCAGATTTTCAACCGGCTTGTCAAGGAGAACGAACCCTACTACGATCATGTCCTTGAAGGCTCAGACGATATGCCCGCGCATGCCAAGAGCACCCTCTGCGGCGTCAGCCTGACCATTCCGATCACTAACAGCCGCCTGAACCTCGGCACATGGCAAGGCATCTATCTCTGCGAATTTCGCAACTACGGCGGTGAACGCAGAATCGTTGCCACCGTGATTGGAGAATGATGGTAACAGTTACCAGAATTAAATTCCTTACTTACTTCCTCTCACTACTTTTCTATAGAGGAAGAAAGTAAGGGATTTTTTTGTTGTTGAATACATATATTTACTTATATTTTTTGACTGACTGACTGTCTGACTGACTGGCTGCGCAATTGAAAATTAACCCGCATTGCAGCGATTTTTTACGTAACTCCTTGTTTTAACATAGGCTCAAAGCTTGCTGCAATGTGGGTTAAAAATGGATAATTGATAAATGAACTTTCCCACCTTTGAAAAAACGGGCTGAAAGCCCAGTAAGCACCTAGCCCAATGGCAAAGCGATAGCGACGCCTTGGGTTTTGGTTATGGGTGTTTACCCTCGCCCTGAAAGGGCAAAAGCCTTATTGGTTGTTAGGAATTGTACAAAATGGTCAGACTCTTTTGTGCAATTTTTGTTAAAGTGTCAGCCAGAAATTCAGTCAAAAACGCCGCAGAATCTAAGTCAGTCGGTCAGTCAGTCAAGGAGTGTATATCGGAAAATTATAGCCTACACATCTATATATTATTATTATAATTAAGGAATAATATTGTCATAATAATCGCGAGGAAATTAGGACATATATTTTTTGACTGACTGTCTGACTGACTGGCTGGGCTTCGCAATTGAAAATTGAAAATGGATAATTGATAATAGGTCTGCGCGAAAATACCTTTTCGATTCTTTGGGGATTATAAAGTAGGGCGAGGATTTTCCGAGCCGTTTTGCTGCAAAAGCCTGCCGCAGTGGAAACGACGTCTCATGGCGTCGTTAAACCGCCGCAAAAGCCTACCGCAGTG
>JAZRYU010000048.1:0-8415 GCA_045600885.1 Prevotella sp. | reverse complement strand
AGCGGAATCATAATATAAATTGAATGTGTCCTCATTTATTTAATCCTTGGTCATTCTTTTTGTTTATCACTCTAATAGCTTTTACATATTGCTGGTCATTTATCTTTTCTCTTACGACTTTGAAAGTGGCACCCTGTTTTTGGACAACAAGGTGACACAGAACCGTCCCCTGTCACATTCAGATTTAGAATGCGTAGCCTATAGATATGTATGGGTAAAGAGGCTTTCCTTTCTTGTCAGCGTATTTGTTGCCAAAGGTGACATACGGACTTACACCACAACGGAGTTGGATTCCATTGTCTGCAGTGTAGCGATAACCTACGGTACAGAAAGCAATACATCCGAATTTGTCTTCCGACTTTTTGTTTTCTGAATGATGGTATATACCCGGACTAGCTCCTGCACCAATCTCCAGTCTGTGGTTCCCGTCTCCTGCAAGGTAATTAAGTCCTAATGGTACAGAGGCGAACGTTTGATTGTCATCGATATTAAGAAGATAAGGAGAAGCGTATGCCAGTCCTACCCTATATCCAAGTTTCGAGTCCGGCTTTATGCGGGCATCATATGACACACCAATCATGTCTGATGGTCCCATTAGTTCCACATAAACCGACTTGTCGCGATTCTGCGCAAATACACTAGAACAGAATACGAGTAAAGAAAAGGCTATAATATAAAACTTGTTACGCATATTTTTTGTGTTTTTTTGTTGATGATATATTCTCATTTTGCTGCAAAATTAAACAATAATTCCCTAACCGCCAAGCATTTCCGCGATTATTTCCGTTTCTCGCAGCTGGACTTGTTCTCTCGCAGATGGCGCGGAAGAGTGCCATTCTCTAATTGGTACAGTGGTCTGGCCTTTGTCCTCCGGGTCACTTCAGACCAGTCCCCTGTCCTCCAGCGTATCGCAGAACCGTCCCGGAGATTCCGCAGAGATTTCGGAGATTCCTGATCCGTGTGTTGTCCTTATTGAAGTTCTTCTTTAGAAGGCCACTTTTGCCCTTTATTCTGATTAAAGTGAATGTTGACAATAGAATCCGTATTTAAATCAATAATTGCATAACCAAAGTTATTTCCTCCACTATTCTCGGAATATAATACTTTTTCAAGAGCAGGATGTAATTCTCCTCTTACAAGGTAATGGGAAAACAGATTCACATAAACAAATTTATTGTCACAAGACCTAAAGCCAATATACTGTCTATAGAAGTTATCTAGTGTCTGAATAGAATCACAATTCCCTAAACTTTTGTTCAAAAGTTCTTTCACACGAACTAATTCTGTAGAATCTATGGTAAAACATTGTATAAAGTCGTAAGGCAATTGTTTGACTACAGTATTCCTTTCCCCATCCGCGGCATCAATAATAATATCTCGATATTCTTCATTTTCATCTTTTGCAAAATTATCTGTAATGATATTACCATCATCCATCTCATGCCAATTAGTTGTGTTCTTTTTGCCATGGCAACTAATTAACATCAAAAATGTTAAAGAATAAATATAAACCTTTTTCATAACTAAATTGTTTACTAAGTAAGTGGTATCCAATTATGAGGATTCCGCCCATCCGGATCCACAAACTTAATCGGATTATTCATACAATACGCATATGGGCTAATATTATAATACTTCTCGCACAGTGGATCCATTCTGTCCCAAGTGAGAATCTGTGCGGGGTTATAGGGACAGGTACCGTGACCCACCACATTCTATGTTTATGATATATTCTCATTTTGCGGCAAAATTAATCAATTCTTCCCTAACCGCCAAACATTTCCGGCGATTATTTCCGTTTTTCGCTGCCGGACTTGTTTTCTCGCAGATGACGCAGAAGACGCAGATGGAATTATGGCAGCGGGTCACGGAGCCAGTTCCTGTGATCCCTTTCTCCCTTCTGGCATTAGATATACAATCATCTAAAGTAACGTCTGAAGAAACCATCTTCCTACATCAAGCCGCAAACTGCTGATATTGGAAAAACCTTCTATTACTAAGCTGTTGACTGTCATATTTGCATAAAAATTTGCGTGAAACACATTCAATTACGGTGCAAAGATAGTAATTAATTGTAACTCACGCAAATTTTTATGCAATCTTCAAACAAGAATTAAGTGCTTTTTCCTAAAAAAGTCTGTTTTGTCATAAATCGAGGCAAGTTTTCATTGCCTACTCAACAACACCACGCCCTCTTGATGTAATCCGTCCATCATGATCTTAAGCGGTTGATCAAAGCGGACATGGCGGACGAAGTCAGTCTCTTCTATTGCCGGCATGGCGTCGAAGATCTCTGTGCGGAAGATGCCGTCGCCGGTGTGGCTGTTTATGGTGAAATAGCCTACGCCGAAGGATGTAAGGTTCTGGAAGAAGTGTGTGCCCTGCGACGGATCCGGACGGAAGTTCTTGAGTCCGAGCTCGATGATAAGCTTCGCACCACTGATATGCGGCCACTTGACAGGTATGCCGAGCCAATGGTCTGAGGAGCCCCAACGACCAGGACCTGCAAGGACGTACTGCCTACCCTCTGCGAGGAACTTACGATTGATGCGCTCTATCTCTTCAGCAATCTTCGGATTGTGCATTGCCGTATAATCGTCAGGCGTCTTCACATAGACGAGGTCTGTCACTTCCTCCGAGATGCCATGACCGAGGGAGTTGTGGGAACGAATGATGCAATCGCTGTCAGGGATGGCGAGAAGGTCTTCGTCGAGCATCTGCTTGGAATCGACTATAGGTCGGATCTGAAGCAGATAGAACTCGCCGGTCTTATCGTCGTTGATATTGCAGGCAAACTCTATCTCGACAGGACGCTTCATCGCCTCTGCTCCGAGCTTCATGCTCTGCTGAAGGAGTTCAGGAAGCGGGAATACGCCATGCTGGAGTACGCCGCAGAAGGAGATGATCTTACGTCCACCTTCGTAGATGCCATCGCGGATAATCTGATCGTAAGGATCGAAGGTAGAGGCGATGTAGGTGAGTGAGCCGTCGGCATCAGCCTCCTTGACGCGGAGCTTGCGGATATTGAAGCCGTCATCGACCTTGAAATCTTCAGTGACATTGCTCATGTCAAGGGCGTAGAACTGTGTCTGCGTCTGGCGAAGGGCTATCTCCATCTCGCTCATCTGGAGCACCTGATGAGGATGGTAAGGAGATACGCGGAGGGTCTGTCCGCCATCGACGATGTACTTACCCAAACCGAGGGCAAGGCTGGCGATGCCTTCCTCGGAGGTCTCGTCGTCAATAGGATAATAGTTGAGCGAACGGAGTACGCCGGAGATATTCGGATAGAAGCGGTCGTCATACTGCTTTCCGACAACTTCCTGCATGACGATAGCCATCTTCTCCTGGTCTATGACGTTGGAGGTGGCGGTCATGTACTGCTTAGAATCGTTGAAGAAGACAGAGGCATAGACGCTCTTTATGGCAGATGCGAGCATCTTTACCATCTTGAACTTATCGTCAAGTCGCGGAATCATATAAGTGGAATAGATTCCGGCGAAAGGCTGATAATGGGAGTCTTCAAGGAGGGAGCTGGAGCGTATGGCGATAGGTCCGGAGGTAGCGTCGAAGAAGGCGTAGAAGTCGGCGATATACTCGTCTGACAGCTGTGCCTCAAGGAAGCGCTCAAGAATCTTCTCGTCAGAAGCGCTGCTGAGTGCTATCGGATAGAGGTTGTTGTTCTCCATGAAGGCATCAAAGACATCGGTACAGAGAACAACGGTCTTCGGAATAGACACGGAAACGCCTTTTTTTGCATTCAGCTCAGGGTGCTTCTTGATGATGTTGTCAAGGAAAGCCAGACCACGACCCTTGCCTCCGAGCGAACCTTCACCGATGCGGGCGAAATGGGCGTACTTATCGAAGCGGTTGCGATCAAAGACGGCTACGACACCGATATTCTTCATGTGGCGATACTTGACGATAGCATCGAAGATGATCTGTCGGTGAGCATCAACATCCTGTAGGCGATGCCATGTGACATGGCGAAGGAACTCAGAAACAGGGAAGATGGCACGCGCACAAAGCCAGCGACTCATGTGGTTTCGTGAGATGTGGTAAAGCATGGAGTCATTAGGAATCTTGAAGATATTGTCCTGCAACTCCTTGAGGTTCCTGACGCGGAGGATAGGCTCTCGCGTCTCAGGATTTATAAAGATGAAGTCGCCAAAGCCCATGTGCTCAGCCATCTGCTTGCGCAGAGTGACGTTCATAGCCTTGGAGTTCTTATCTATAGTGCGGAAACCCATCTCACGAGCCTTGTCGAGCGACGCAAGTTCTGAGCTTTGCAGAATGACCGGCAGGTATTCATTGTCCGCCTTGACAGCAGAAAGGAGCTTCAAGCCAGCCTCTGGATCAACCTTTCCTTCGTGAGGATAGCGACAGTCGGAGATGATACCGATGGTATTGTCACGATGCTTCTGATAGAGCTGCATTGCCTCCTCGTAGCTTCGTGCAAGAACAACCTTCGGACGTCCGCGCATACGGAGTGTGGCAGCATGCGGATTGAGAGCCTCAGTGGCGAAGCGCTGACTCTGGGCGAGGATGAACGAATAAAGGTTTGGCAGGATGGAAGAATAGAAGCGGATGCTGTCCTCGACGAGAAGGAGCATCTGTACCCCACCCTCCTGAATATCATGCTCAAGGTTCATCTTATCCTCAATAAGCTTGATGATGGAGAGGATAAGGTTTGTGTTGCCCAGCCAGCAGAATACGTATTCAAAGATGGAAAGATCCTCATCCTGGATGCGGCGTGTGATGCCATGAGAGAACGGAGTCAGCACGACGCAAGGGATGTCAGGGAACTTCTCCTTAACCTCATGGGCTACGGTGAAGGCATCGTTGTCCGCATTACCCGGCATACATATCACGAGGTCAATGGCGGTCTCGTTGATGACCTCTGTAGCCTCAGCGGTGGTACTGACCTGCTTGAAGGTAGGAGGATAACGGAGGCCGAGAGCCATGTACTCATTGAAGATTTTCTCATCAACGCGACCATCATCTTCGAGCATAAAGGCATCGTAAGGATTCGCGATGATAAGGACATTGAATATACGGCGCGTCATGAGGTTTACAAACGACACGTCCTTGAGGTAGAAATCAGTCCAATCGGTTTTCATAGTGTCAATTATTAGAGCCCCGTCGAAAACGACGGGGAGATAATCATTTGATTATATGATTTACTTCAAGCCTTCCATGATTCCGTCGAGAGCAATCTTGGCACGAGCAGGGAAATTGCAGTTTTTGCGGTCAAGGAGACCGAAGTTCTCGTCTGTAGTCTCGAAGCAGTAGTTGTCCCAGTAGAAGCATGGGATGTCGTATGGCTTGGCAGAGCTTACGATGAACTTATGATAGTCAGCACGAATCTGATCGGCTTTTGCATTGCCACTTGGGTGTTTATTGTCCTGAGTAGAGCCGAACTCTGCCATGATACAAGGAATGTTCTTCATGACGAACTTGCGGTTGAGGGCGTTCAGAGTGCCCTTAATAGCTGTGAACTCAGCATCTGTAACCTCATGCTTTTTCTTTGGAGTTGCGTAGTCGTACGGATCGTAGCAGTGGAATTCAAGGATGAGTCGGCAGTCCTTTGTGTCTGTTGGCATAACGAATTTATCGTTGGTAGCATTGCCTGGGTTACAAGCCCAAGGCTGCACCATAAGGCAGCGCCATTCGTTGTTGCCACCAGTAGCGCGGACAGTGTTCACGAAGAGCTGCATGAGGTCGTTGGCAAACTTGATGTTTGCATCAGAAGGAGAACCCCAGTCTTCTTCACCGTTAGACTTCAGCTTGATGATCTCGTTAGCTCCGGCGAGGATGAGGTGCTCGTCGTAGTCCTTGAAGTAAGTGGCGATCTGTGTCCACATGTGCTCAAACTTCTTGCGGATGTCAGCCTCGTTGTAGCCTACAGGAAGGCGGTCGTACCAGTTGTCGTGGTGAGAGTTGAGAATGACGTACATATCCTGAGAAACAGCATAGTCCACGATTTCCTTTACGCGAGCAAGCCACTTTTCATTGATATTGAGGTCGTTGTCAGCGTGGAGATACCAGCGAGTAGGAATACGGATAGCATTGAAGCCAGCATTCTTGAGGGTAGTGAACATAGCCTTTGAAGTATAAACCTTAGGATTGAGCCAGTTGGTTTCGATGGTAAGGTCATCGCCGCTCCATCCGTCCCATATACCAGCTTCGCACGTATTGCCAAGGTTCCAGCCCACCTTGATCTGCTTAACAAGCAAGTCTGCGGTAAGTTTCATTCCTTCAGGAGCATTGCTGTCGCCACCAGGTTTAGGCTTTTCTGTGAAAGCAGGCTGATTGATGGTGATGTTATAGGTGAAGGAATTGCTACTGATGGTCTTCACGACGATGTTAGCCGTGCGAGCTTCCTTATTGGTATTCTCAGCAATGGATATTGTGACCTTCTTGCCTTCGCCAGCAGTGCCCTGAGCCGGAGAAACGGTACACCAAGCTGCATCGGACGTAGCCTTCCAGTTTTCCTTTACGTTGAAAGAGACTTCTTTTGTTACAGCGTCAGAAGTTGAAAGGGTGAGGATTGTTGATTCTGTGGTACTTGATCCGCCACCACCACCTGGTGTTGGAGCTGGATCATCATCGTCATCGCCGCCACAAGCAGCGAAGCCTAAAGCGAGAACACTCGCGAAGAGGCAAAAAAAGAATTTCTTGAATAGGTTCATATTGTTGATGAGTTTTTAGTTTTCGGTTTATAGTTGGGGGAACTCCCTCCCCCTTGTGGTGAGTCGAAGGGGGTCTTTGGTCGTTCTATTTCAGGTTAGGCATTTCCTCGCGCGACAGAGTGTATTCACTGTCGAAGACCTGCTTCCAATAATCATTGGTATTCTTCGGATAGCCATTGATGTTCAAGTCTGTTGGCCAAACCATATACCACAGATAGTTGGCGCCTCCCGTGAACTGTGCCTTAGGGTCAGGCATATTGCCACACTCGCTCACTGTTGTAAGTTTCTTGCCATTAGTGACAGCGTTCATAAAGTCATACTGAGATTTCCATGGAGTAGATACGTTGTCGGTATATACATCTACGCCTACGATGTCAACACAGTCATCACCTGGATACCATTCCTTTGCCTGCGCCACATATCCATCTGCTGCATCTATGGTCCATACCCAAATGATGTTGTTCAGCTGATAGTCGTTGGTAAAAACGTCGTGCATCAGACGATACAACTTCCTGCAATATTCTGCACCGTAGCGTCCCCACCAGAACCATGCTCCGCCATTCTTATTGTAGCGGGTGTAGTTGCCGGCAGCCTCATGCAGTGGACGAAAAAGAACAGGGATGTTTGCGTCGCGAAGAAGAGTGAGATACCCTGCCACCTCTTTCAGGTCGCGCATGATGCACTCATGTTGCCAGGTGCCCTCTTTCAGAGCTTCGCGTATATCAAACTCCGTTGTGCCACTGCTATTCGCACCAGGACAATAGAAGCCCATATTATCCGTGCTACCCTCAAGACACTTCTTGTAGTCAGCCTCAGAGTTAGGCACGTTCCAATGCCACATATAAGACACCAATCCATTGTTCTTCCATTGTTCCTTAGCAGCTGAGATGTCGCCATAATTCTGTACCCAACTCCATCCCGCAGGTGTTGGAGAGAAAGCCAGATAGATGAAGTCGAAACCGGCGAGAGCAGGGTGATAACCAATCTTGTCCGCCACGGCATTAACGACATCGAGAGTGTTGGACATTGAACTCTGAACACCAGTTAGCATCTTTCGTCCCCACTGCTTCTTCAGGAACTCATACACGTTGCACGCCTCCTTTGAAGCTTTCGGATTAGACAGGTTGGCATCAAGCTCAGGAGCAGCGAGGGTCTTGAAGTTCAAGGTGAAAGCTTTTGCCGTGCGAGTGTCATCCTTTGTGTCGATGACTGCGCCCGCAGGTATGGAGAGAATGTAGCTTTTACCCTTCTCCAGAGAGACGGGAATATCAATCTTCATGGCAGTCTGCGGATTCTTCTGTGCTGAGACCTTATTGCCATTGAGGATAATGTCCACCGTCTGGTTGAAACGCACTGTAGCGTTATACTCAACTGTAATGACAGAAACATCCTCTGCATTTATCTCTGCCCCCTCTGAGAGCGAACATGAACGCTGGACGATGGTCTCACTGAGCGCAGTTCCGCCGCCTCCTGAAGGGTCGCCAGAACTGTCATCATCGTCAGAACTACATGCCACAAACGAGAGTACGGTTGCAAAGACTAGTATGATTGATAGGAATCTTTTCATAGTAAGATAACACTATTTTCGCTTCTATATAACTAAACCTCATTTATCCACAAGCCGCAAGTTCGTTTTGCATTCTCGACAGCTTTCCTTGCATTCTTTCAATGCTCTTGCTGAGTTGCTTCTTGCGATGCTCGGAATATACTGAGGCATTGTATT
>JAZRYU010000047.1:0-58964 GCA_045600885.1 Prevotella sp. | reverse complement strand
TTCGGTAAGTTCCAACAGATGCTTGCAATGTGGATATACGGCTGTATTGAAAAGGATACCACTTTCTTAGTGCAATAAAACTCACCGAAAACGGATAGTTTGGAAAGATAGGAGGGCAGGCTCATACTGCCGCGACTGCGAAAAATGATGCGGGAACAACATCAAGCCCTATGAGCATACTTGCCCTCCGTTTTTATTTGCAGAGAAACTCCATCGATGCAAATAAAACTGCCCTTGCGAGCGCAAAGGCAGTGACAAAAGTTAAAAACATTGCAAATATACGAATGTAAATGTTACGAACACACTAAAACACTATATTATGAGCAAGAAAGTATTTAACCTTGTAAGCACTCTCGTAGGTGCAGTCTCAACAGCAGCAGTCGCTATCGTGACCTACTGCGTGAACGACCCCGCTACTGCGGCTGCAATCAATGGTAGCATCACCGCTGGTTGTGCGGCAATCATCGCCATCTGCAAGAACTTCGTCAAGGACGAGGCAGAGGCATAAAGGTCTGGGGGCAGGCGTGGCTAATCCCTGCGCATACTTGCCCCCTTTAATCTTGAACCACCATGTACGAACTATCATACTACCGCTTGAGCACTCCTGGCATCGTGCACCGTCAGATGTTTATTACATACCTCGGTGCTCGCTTCGTGGCGTATATCCTCGGCCGTTTTGGCGGGGACTACTACAACTTCAAAATATACAAGGTATGAAAAAGGAAGACGTTGACGCAATCGTCATACATTGCTCTGCCACTCGGGAAGGTAAACCATTCTTTGCAAAGGACATCGAGAGGTGGCACAAGGAGCGAGGTTTCCGGACGATCGGCTATCACTATGTGATTGACCTGGACGGCACGATCGAGGAAGGCCGACCTACTAACGAGCAGGGAGCGCACGCGAATACTGCAGGTCTCTCGCGCAGCTCTTACAATAAGCATTCAATCGGCATCTGCTACATTGGCGGACTGACGGCCGACGGCAAGACCTGGAAGGATACTCGCACCAATGAGCAGAAGGCCGCCATGCGCGAGCTGGTTGCGCAACTCATGGACGAGTTCCCCAACATCAAGGAAGTCGTCGGCCACCGCGATACTTCTCCCGATCGCAACGGCAACGGCGAGGTGGAGCAAGGCGAGTGGATCAAGAACTGCCCTTGCTTCGATGTGCGCGATGAGTTCCCTATGGCCGTATGTGAAGCTAGGGGATAGTCTGGCGCTATCTGTTGATGTCGTAGTAACTAATTATGAGTTTCTGACGACGGCGTGTAATAATCTCATATAGCCTTGTATTGTTATGAGATACTTCCCACGCCAGCTGATGACCAATTGATTCCGCCTGATCCGTTATGTCACGAAGGTTGTGGCCGTTGAGGATATCTTCAGCTATTTCTTCACATACGAAAGGACAGAAACCAGTGTTATATTCAACTCCATCTAAGGAGTATTCGTAACTGTTGTTCATGTTGCCGCACCAGTCAGCTAGCTCTTGCTTTGTCATAAGTGTTGATCTGATTGTTATGCAAATATAGAAAAAAGCTTCAAATAATGTTGTTAGGGTCAAGATAAAGTTTCCTATCTAATGATGTTGAATATATTTATGGAAGAAAAATAAATGTTATGATAAAGACAGAGTTGTTTGGAACGCTTCTCAAAGAGGTATGTCGCATATGCAAGGTCCGCGAGCAGGATCTGATGAACTACTGTAAACTCCAGAGCGTCGTGGACGCCCGTGTGATACTGGTGTACTACCTGCGCCGTGCTGGCTTCTGTAACGAGGATATTGCCACGATGTTTCTATGCTACGGCCAAGATCAGAACTATATCCCTGATAACAAGGAGATAGCCCGCAAGGCTAAGGGAATCGATAAAATGTGGTATGCATTCCAAGACAAGCTCAGCCAGTCATACTTATTTGGAATTATGGCCCGCGAGGTGAAGGAGTTTTGTATAAGTACCTATGGTGGGAATCTTTACCAACTGGGTATGAAACAACTTCCTATTAAAAAGTAATCAATTCTCTATAAATATACTCCCAACGTCCTATAAACCACCCGATTAACTTCTGGGTGGTTTCTTCATGTCTGACGAACTTTGCAATGCGGTTAATGGTGACCGTAACAATTAAAATAGTGTAATACTATGTCAGACAAAACAACCTTTATTTACACTCCCGAGGGAGCGACCGGAGGCGGTTTCGATGCAAACCTTCTCGCGGCAATGAATGGCGGAGGCTTTGGTGGTGGTATGAACAACCCTTTCTGGGCAATCATCCTTCTCGCATTCCTGCGCAACAACTTCGGTTGGAGCGGTGACGGCTGCAACTGCAACGCCAACTATGTGGCTTCGCAGATTAGCCAGGCTGTTGCCGGCAATGGCAATGCAATCTCCAACCTTGCAACCAATCTCAACTGCTCTATCGGTCAGATCCAGCAGGCTATTGCGGCTGTTCAACAGCAGATGACCAACATCGGCTACGAGAACCGCATCAATAACACTGAGCAGACTGCCATCCTTGGCGGCAAGATCGACCAGCAGACTACTCTCATTAACGACAAATTCTGTCAGCTCGAGATGCGCGGCATCCAGGACAAGCTCGACGCAGAGAGGGCTAAGAACCTTGCTCTGACCAACCAGCTGAGCCAGGAGCATCAGAACGCTTACTTCGCGTCTATGATTGCGCCTATCCAGAACGAGATTGCAGGTATCAAGTGCCGTCTCCCCGAGACCGTGAATGTTCCTGCTCCCGTCGGTACGCTCATTCCTTCATGCGTGTCATGGCAGCTTGGTCTGCAGAACCTCGGCTTGAATCCCGCTGGTCCCATCTGGTCATAAAGTATAACAGGGGGTGGGAGTATTCTCGCCCCCATAATTATCAATCGATATGGGAAATACATCTATTAAGAGAGTGAACAGATTGGGCGTTCCTACAATTGCTAATATCGGTTCAAGTCTTACAACTGCGAGGGAGACGATTACATTCAACAACCACCCAAACCTGAGTGATAATTTTCAGGGGCACTTTACCGCCTATATTTCCAATCTACCTACCGCCCCGACAACTGCTGTTCCTGTATATTTTAATACGGACGGTGTTCTTGGGTCAGACAAACAGGTGTTTGATTGTAAGGGTACTGCAGTAACCACATCCAATCTTACTAATGGAGTGTGGCCATGCTTTTATGACAACACTACGGGAAAGGTTAGGGTGATGCTTTCCTTCTAAAACTTATCAGTAACAACAAACAAATCTTATCATGTTCCAGAATCTTCGAAAAGGCGCACCGTTCTATATCTTGTACAAGAACGATCTATGTGTCAAAATTGGCGAGGTGGACGAGGTCGGTGCACCAGTTCCACAGTTCGGCCCTACGTACAATAATGGTGTTCTTACGCCGCCACGTTCCCTGATTGAAATCAAGGTACTGATGGATGGCGAGACCATTACACTTCAGGCGTTGCCGGCCGAGGCCAGCATCGCGGACTTTAAAAACGGAATGGTCGTCAGCGAAAGCAAGGAGGCTATCCTCAGCGAAGTCGAGGCGATGGAGAAATCAAGTGAGAAAGCGTTGGCCGACCGGCCTCGCCATGAGAAGACGATCGCCGCCTGCAGGGATATGAAGGTCCTTTTGAATCCTCAGATAGCCAAAGAGGAGGAGCAGGCTCGGGAGATTGAAGGCTTAAAGAGTGAGATCTCCGAGTTGAAAGGGCTCCTGATCAAGGCTCTGGGCAAGAAAGACAAAGAAAAAGAATAGGAGATAAAATTATGGCATGGACAGAATTGCATGAACGTCACTCCAGGAGTGACAAGAAATCCGCCAAGGAGATTTACGAACTCCTTGATTGCCTTGAGGATAAGCTTGATGAACTTCGCGACTGTATCGAAGATATGGACGAGAAGTACAGCGAGCGCGACGATTACGACGGAGGCGACATGCGCGAACGTCGTGGCGGACGTTCTATGAGGCGTTAACAATCGGGGCGGTACCAGCCCGCCCCTTTTAACTTGACAGATTATGGATAGACGAGATATATACGAAGTGCGCCCCGCTGGCATGGACCAGTATCTTGCATCGTACGGGTGGCACTTCTCAAAAAAGATGTACGAGTGGGCCGTCTCAATGATGAGCTCGCGTACGGGCGAGAAAATTACTCCAGTTGCTAAGGAGGAGTTCGATTCGATGATGCAGCGTTATGGCAGCACCACATTGGTGTATAAGGGCTATGATGCTTTGTATGTCTTTGCTATGGCGAAGGCGGACTTCCTCGGTTCCTCACTGCAAACCGAACAGCAGGCGTGCCGCTTTGTGAGGGATTACCTGGAGGATAAGGATGGCTACGACGGCGTGACCTTTACCAGGTTCTACGCTGACTGCATAGCGAAAGGAATGCCGATTCTCTGGGAGGAGATGATGTGATCCACCGTCGTGTTGTCATAAACGAGTGGGCGTGCGAGTTCTATTTCGCGATGGGTGCTTATCGGCGCAGGGAGATTCTTGGACAGCTGGTCAGCTGCCAGGCTCCGGATCCTGTCCTCAGGCGAGTCCGCCACAATATGAGGGCCGATAAACTCAATACCGGTTTTACTTTCTCGAACGGGGATATCCGCAAGAGCGTCATCGTGATTGGCAACACGAGTAGTGGATCAGAATTCCTGAACAGCTTTGTTCATGAGCTTCGGCATTTGACAGACGATATCGCTGTGGCCGATGGCATGCAACTCTCGGGTGAACCCGTCGCATACCTGGCCGGCGATATCGCGAATGAATTGTCAGATGTTGTCTGTCACCTGTCTTGTGATCGTTGCGGGTGCGGACATTAGTTTTTCATTTCCATCCTTCTGTCGAAGTCTACGAACCTGCAGATTTTTTCGCGGAACTCGTCCAGGGCCTTGATGAAGTTGTTGTAAAACTCCTCGGACATTTCGTAGCCGCTCCAGCCCTGCTTGCCGTCAGTATACCTGGTGGCCAGCTTTCTTGTCCATGATAGGCAGCCATTCAGTGCGTTGTTGCATGTTGCTGAACCTCGCCACGTGTAGAACGATCCCCAGAAGTCCTGCGCGAAACGGGCTAGCCTGTTCATGAGCAGTAGGGCAGAGATTACTTGCCGTTCCTGTGGTGTGCCTACCGGGAAGCAGCGCATCATCTTGGCCTGCAGAGAAATGATGTCTGTATAGAGCGATGAGCGGAAAGCGTCCATCTTGTCACAGACAGCGTCGTGCATATCCTCAGGGATATTGTTGAATAGATCCTGATTGAACTTATTGTAGCTCTCTATGAATCGTTTGCGAAATAGCTTGCACTCCCTGTCAAGTTCCAAATCCTTGATATCTCTTCGGTAATATTCGTACGCCACATCCATGATGATGTACGGCATGATTATGACGCATGATTCGTCGTTATTGATTATTCGCCAGCCTTTCCCTTTGGCATAGGCGACGGTGATGTCAGATGCTGTTATCATATCTATTTATGCTTCTTTTTGCCTTTCTTCTTTGGTGGTGTGTAGTTGCTACCCTTCGGGAAGTAGCATCCGTTCTTGACTTTGAACTTATAGTTGGCAGGACAATTATCGTGTTCGCAACCATACTTAATTCCGTATTCGCAACATTCGCATCCCATAGCTACTTTTGCTTTAACTCAAATGGTTTATAATGCTCACAATATCTTTTCTGCCGGAGAGGGGAAGGGTAGCCATCACCACGAGTAGTTTCGTAGGGACATCCCATAAGTATGTGGACTCCCAATCCAAAGCCACTTCGTTTGGTGCAGTTGCCGTAAGAGTAGTGTTTACAAACAGGTGTCGCCATAGTCTATTTCTCCATTGCCTTTACAAAAGCATCTATAAACAAACGATTATCTAACTGCTCTACCTTTTCCCATTCGGCAAGACAACCACTATCATCGGTGCATAGTTCTTTTTCCAGCCAATCTTTTGCCTTGTCAATGAACTCCTTCTCCAGAATGGGCTGAATATACATTGCACCTACTATCATCCAATCAAGGATTGCTGACACCAATTCACTACTTTGGTTTGCAAACTCGGGACTTTGTAACAAGACCTCGATATTTTGTCTTATTTCATCTTGTGTCATACCTATTCCTCCTTGATTTCTTCTTCAGTGTCTTCATCCCACACCTTACCATCTGCGGTCACGATATTGTCGTTATCATCGTAATGCCAACATTTAGGGCAGTAGTCTTTGCCACCAAGATGTTGCCACTGTCCATCGGTGATTATTTCATCACGAATAGGCTCATTGTTCCACATTTCTTCGTTGGCGAGTGCGTGACAATGGTCGCACTCAATGTTGTAAAAGTATTCTTTCAGTAGTGACATAATTATTCCTCCTCCATTTCTTCGGTTATCTGATATAGCATCAGTACCGCAGCAGGGATACCAAGTGCTTTCTCAAGTCCTTTTGCGGATTTAACAGTCAGCCTTCTCTTGCCTTTTATAACTTCATTCAATAATGCAGGTGTTAGACCGCTTTTCTTTGCCACATCCACTTGGGACATCCCTGCCCAAAAGATATGCTTCATTAAAAAATCACCAAATCTCATTACATTTCCTCCTTTACCTCTTTGTAGATTATGTTCTTGCCATCGGTGCGCCTTATACTATTACATATCCATAGGTAAGGTCTTATGCATCTAACCTTTGTTTCAAAAGCACACCCTTTGCAACCTTCCGTGCTTTCCACCACTTCCAGAGTGATTCTCGTTCCTATTGCGTGTTCCATAGTCTTAATTCAACCAAAATTGTCTTGCACTTAATTCGCTGGGCTTACAGAAAGAGAAACTTGAGCCAAAGTGTTCATTCACTTTATCCAACACCTTTTGACAAGATGTGATGAAATACACTTCATCTACTTGATATATAACCCCAGTGTCTGCCTTTAATTTGGTGTTAGTAAGCAACCAATCATATACATCACTCATATTCTTACGAGACCATGAGTGAAATTCAAATTGAGTTCTTGGATTTTTAGCCATATTACTTCTTGTTTTTGATTAAATAGTCCAACGCTGAATCAATGGCGGCAAGGGTTGCTTCCTTGCGAATATCATATTTACCCACAGATGCAATAAGGTGTCCATCAATAATTATGTATTGCTTGTTAGAACCTAATATGGAATAATACCAATCTTCATAGTTAGCACTTCTATAAACATTCACTTCTCTAATACTTTCTTGTTCCTCCAACCACCCTATCATCTGCTCTGCGGTGGGGACATAATATGCGGGACATTCTGCCCAACCTCCCTCATTTAGACGCTTTGTTAGGTATGCTGGTCTCATCCATTCTCTACCTCCGATAGGTATACTTTTTATCGGTGCACCCAGATCAATTGCCTTCTTGGTCTGCTCCTCGGTGCAGTAGATTGTGTATCTGTTCATAGTCTCAAATTTGAAAGTTATCTGCCATATCATTCAGTCCGCAGAGCCTCAATGCGTGCTGGAGCTCGTGAACGTAATTTATTCGGATATGCATGTAGCCACCCTCATCTATCCGTGTCTCATGATGTGATAAACCAAGTTGCCATATGCTAAAGCCTGCCATTGGGTTAACCATCCATTCGTCCTTACTAAGTACGATTTTTGTGGGTGTATAGTAGGGTTCTGCCTTCTCGTCGCTAATGACATTTTCACCCATGTGTAGTCCATTCTTCTCAAGGATTTCTGCGGTGAGGGGGATTGGAAAGACATCTTCCTCCAGGGCGTCAATAAATCCGTTGTGCCAGAGGTGTATTATCGCTTTGTTGTTAAACCTCTCATTCTTGCGAGGGGATGGCAACTCGAGTCCATAGACTCGGCAGACAACGCCATTGTACTGCACCCAGTCCCCAATCATCAGTTCGTTTGCTTTCATAGTTTCTCAATCTCTTTTTTGTAATGGTCTATCCACTTCTTGATAACCTCTTCGATCTCCAAACATATTGCGCCAGGGAGTAATATCGGCATATTAAGTATTCTATCGCAAAAAATACCACTAACTCCAACTGAAATCGCCCGTTCACAGTCTTCGAGCTCGCTTTTTAATTGTTCGTATTTTTCAATTTGTTTTTGTGTCATAATCAGTAAATTCTTTTTCCGAGATATGGTAATCTGCGTCTCTCGCGGATTTCTTCGAGTATGTACTCGTACCTAAGTTCCGAACACTTGCTAATAGCTTCTTCCCGGGAGACGAATATGCCTTTTGTGTAGTGATAGAGTTCATCTGCTAGAAAATCATATTCGCGGGCGTATACCTTATACTCCGTTGTGCTCAATGATTCAACTTTCACCACAATGAACTTTTCAGCAGCCTTAGCCCTGAGTTTCTTTAAGAGTTTTGTTTTCATGATTATTCCTCCTCTTCTTTGAGCCATTCTCTGATGTAGTCTTCGCCGATCTCCTCAAGGAGCTCGTCTTTACCGAAGTGCTGGACGGCGTCCCAGGTGTCAAGGTCGTCTATGGTCTCGACGTCTTCGTCATTTTCAAAATATTCAGGGCGAGCATAGCCGATATGATTTTCGACGAAGCGCTGCTTGTCGCTCTCGGTTAGCTGGCCGAAAAGTATCTCTACGTCCTCGATCTTTGCGAGGCCTAGTTTTTCTCCTGCTGTCATGATTTGTCTTTGAATGCTGTTGCTATGAATCCTAAAAGCCCTAAGAGGATAATTAATGCTATCATAGGCTTGAGTCTTGTTTGTGTAGGCGTATAGTTGTGATGCCTTCTGCGCGGATCAGAAACTTCTTGCGTCCAGCTTCCAAGTGTGCTTGTTTAACGTTGGCAGCCATGACTGTGAAGGCACACACGTGAACGCCATTGCTGTCCTTGACGGTTACGTCGTACTTTTTACTTACCGGGATTAATGAGCACATAACCTTGTATGGTGCTGTTGCGATAGTGGTTGTAACTCTGGGGGGGGCATATTGTGATTTCATTCTTCAACCTTTTTTGATATCATTAATTCCCAGCCTTTGTCGGTCTTGACTTTGTAGACGACAGTATCTACTGCCATGATTGTTCCGGTCCTTAGGATCCCGTTAACGTCTTTCCAGGAGATGTCTTCCCCGACGTCTTTGATTTGAAGTGCCATACTATAAGTTGAATCTGTGTTTCGTTTTGCCTATGATTTTCCCGTCTGCGGTGTAGATCCATCTATTGTTGGCCACCAGTCCAATGAAGTTGTTCTGCGCGTCATTGACGATGCTGAGCTTCTTCTGACGAACTAGTTCCAGAACGGCGTCCATGTTGTTGACGTCGATGCCGAATCGTTCACGCAGGATTCCTTCGATCTCGAATCTGTGGGCGAGCATGTAGATGAGCCATTGCTCGCCCAGGATATTTTCAAAGAGATTGGATGTGGTGGCCATTTTGTTATTTGTCTGATTGCATACACACATCCGTCACTTTCTTGAAGATAACGGCCCGATTGTCGGTTCTAACCACAGGGTTACATACAATGTATTTACAATCTTTGCCATCAAGGTCGCACAGATAGCATGGCCTAGATTTAGCTACGTCGTCTAGATACTCTACAGTCTCGTAGTACCTACCGTCAAAACTGAATGCGCTTCCTATTTCTGGTTCATAAGGCTTATTCAAATCTTTTTTATCAAGAGGATATTGAGGCTCCACCTCAGCTTTTTGATCTTCTTTTTTCTCATCCTTTTCCCCTTGTACATCTTTAGCAAGCCTACGAATCAGATCGCAATTAACTCTTAGTAAGAATACATTGAGGTCAGCAACCTTGTTTGTATCCTTGGCATCTTTGATTAGCAGAAGGCTCTCAACGATGGCAACAAGAATCCAGCAGAACAACACAAGAATGTGGCATGTGTTCAATCCGAAGATTACAGTGAGTGTAACGTACGCTACAAGCGAAATAAGGTTAAGCGACAGAAGGTAAATGTACATCTTCTCGGCTTTGTATTTTGAACTGAATTTCATAATATTCGAATTTTAATGGTTATCGTAGTTGAGGCTCCAGCTGCTGGAAAAATACCTCGTAGAGCACAGTGCCGTCGGAACAGTTAAGTTTCTCCTCTTCGCAGATCCTATAAGTGCCTGGGCCAGACAACTTGCTCATAAGTATCTCGCAGAGATGAGTACTGTTGATATAAGCGCAGGAAGCGCTCTTGAATTTGATGGCGTATGCGAAAGCTTTTTCGGATTTGCCGATAATGACCCTGGATCTGCCGACCTGGTCCTGCTCGAGGGCCACGCGTACGCGGGAATCGGCATCGAGTCCCAGCAGGGTTATCGCATGCTCATTGAACGTAATTCTTTTCTGATCAAGCCGTAGACATGCTACTGACTTGTGTGGAAGTTTAATGTCTACAATCATGATATCAGTCTTTTAAGAATGGATTGTTTGCAAATGCATATTCGATGGACTCGCGGTCCTCGTTGAAGTATTCGTTGATGATGGCCTTAAACTCATCCAGGCCGTGTGAAACAGCATAACGGTATCCCTGTGACTCGACAGCGGCCTGCCATGCCTTCTGCTCATTGCTCTGGTATCCCTTCTGCTTCTTCTCGCGTGTGCCGTCGTAGATGACGGCTTCCTTTTTCATCTCGATGCAGAGGGCGTGGTATCCGCCTCGGGGGACCATAAGTATCAAATCACTCACGCCGGCTGTCACGCCTTCGCCCTTCATGATACTCGCCTCGATCTTGCTGCGTGCACCGCCGTTAGGGACGGCAAACAGTAGCATTGCGTATTCGGGATAGATGCCGCGGAACCAGCTCACGCAGGCTCGCTGTGCTTTTGATTCTATATGTGCCATATTATTTTGCTGTCTTGAAACCTATTGATGTTGCCTGGAATGCATCAAGCAGAGGCTGTAATACGGGTGATAGACCAGTACGGAGCGTTTCCCAGTTCTCTTTAATGAAGTTGCCTGATGCTGTCGGCACGGTGAATATGAGTTTCTGCTTCAGAGTGTCTACTGTGAAGTTAACCTTATTGGACAACAGGCCGAGCAGAACGGTATCATCGGCGTCAAGAGACGCGCATTTTTCGAACATCTTTTCCCAGACGCCGTAAAAGACTTCCGGCAAGTGAGGGAGCATGGGAACATGCGTCTTCTCTGCCTCGCGCTGCTCCTTGCTGCGCCACTGCGCTGCGCATGATTTCATCTGATCCTCGGTCAGTTCTTTCCAAGGGATGCGGCCAGGCGCATTATTCCACTGGACCATGGCTTCATATTCAGCGGCCGGGCTCTTGAAGCGGCGCTCAAAAAAGAAATAATAGATGAAAAAATCTTTTTCTTTTTCTTTTTCAAAAGAAGAATAATAAAAATTCTCTTCTATTCTCTTCTCTTCTATTCTGCCTTTCTCTATTTCTTTTTTGGTCCTTTTTTCTTTTTCTCTTTCAGCGGCGTTCAACATCTGTTCAACACCGTTCAACGTTTGTTCATCGTTCGTTGACTCTCGTTGAACGTCCGTTGAACGTCCGTTCGATTTCGCCCTGCGAGCGGCTCCTGAGGCGATGCCGGCTGCACGAGTCTGCTCTTTTTTGCGGAGCATGTCGTCGGTGCGCTCTCTGAACTTCTGGCATGCGAGATATCTGCAGCCCCCCTCCTCTTCCATCTGGATAAGGTTGAGCTGGAGCATGGTGTCCAGAATCTGCTGGAGCAGTTGCTCATCGATGTCGCAGTCAGCGGCTAGCAGATACACAGAGAGATCATCCCATTTGTAACGGCTTTCTTTGCTGTCGCACAGAATCTCGAGAAGCATGAGCCATACACTGTAGCCCCATCCCGGATATTTCTTCCGGAGAATCTTGATCTTCGGATCATTGCGCAGGTCCTTATCGTGACGGAACCAGTCAAAAGTAAAGTTGTCCATAGTCAAATCTTAAAAAGTGGTGGAAGTAGGGGAGTCGAACCCCTGGGATCATTCCCAACTGCCATGACTTTACCAGCTCGCCATTCAGTTCCTTCCATATGAGGGAGGCTTCCAGGCGCCTCCCAAGTCTAAACAACATTAAACGTATGGCCGCAGTTCCTGGACACTGCTATATTGCTACCGGAACGGCGCCCGGTTGGATTTGAATTCGGTTGCCATACATCTCAGCTCCGAGAGTGTCGGCAGGATGAATGGTGCGCAGCTACATGTGAGCCTTTGCTTGAACATATCTCTTATAGGACACGCGTTCATGCGTGACTCGTATGTAAATGTGATGACGGCAGGTGTACTCATAATCAGTCATTCTTTCCGTGGATACATATTACTTCTTTGGTTTTGGCCGTGGCGCTGATTATGGACGTCGTCTCCAGGCGATCAATGGACCTGTAGCATTCATGCGCCCAGCAGCAGGGATCATTGTCAATGCATACCTGTGCGTCACCGGGGAACTGGCTCAGCAAGCTAATAAGTTCTCGTGCTGTCATATCTTGGCTGTCATATCAAAGATGGAACGAACCTTCCCCATAGAGAGAACTCTGTTGAATTCCTTCTGGTTGATATAGATGATTTTGCTGCCCTCTGGCTTGCTGTATGTGAGCCGACCTTCGGCGCACATTTTACGGATAGAGTTGGGCTTGTAACCGCTCACCTGAGCGAATTCATCAATGGTGAGCCACTCCTTCTTGCAGAGCAGTACACACGAGCGGATCTCCGCTGTGAGTGCTTTGATGATTTCAGATGTTTGTGAATCCATATCTGTGGTGGTTGGTGTTTACTTTATAGGGAACAGGGAGTCTGCGGTGCAGGTGCATTTAAGGACACGTGACACGATGCGTGCTGCATCCTTGCGGACCGGTGCCAGGCGTGGCGTTGTTTTGCCGGCCGCCCATTTCCATATTGCCTGCTGGGAAATGCAGAGATGATACATAAGCTCCCTTTGTAGCTTTATGCGCGTCTGAGGATCCTTCTTGAGGTCCTCGAATAATTGGACAAAGGTCCTTGTTTCAATCAAATCTTTTTCTTTACTTTGCATATTTACCTATGTTTACAACCAAGGTTACGCTACTTTGTTGCTAAGGTTGTGGGTGCAAAAGTAGAAAAAGTTGTGTAACATTCCAAATAAAGTTACACAACATAAATTGATTTTTTATGAATATTAAAGTGTTTAGAGCAGTTAATAGACTGACTCAAAGTGAATTAGGGTATTATCTTGGAGTGACAAAAAGTTTCGTATCGAGAGTTGAATCGGGAAAGGAAAACTTTGGTCCAGAGAAAATGGAGCGATTGTTGAACAACGACATGGGTTGGGACGTAACTATGTTGACTGCTGATTCTGTTGTAGGTGATATTATTGGTAATAAGGGGTCTCTTACTATTGATCATAGTAAGCGTCTTGATGTAGGAGCTGGTAAAAAAGAGATGGGCCTACTAATTAAGATCGCTGAGTTGAGTAAGGAAATTGAGCAACTCAAAGAAAGGTTAGCAGATAAAGATGCACAGATCCAGGAGGAGCGTAAACGCTTCATGGATCTCTTGGAAATCTATAAAACGAAATAAAGAGTTATGAGTAGAAAATGCCTGAATCCTCTTGTCGGAAGTATCGTCGTGATTTTATTAGTTGTGAGCTGTTCTCATTCCGATAAAAACCAGAACTATGATGAGGAAGAGAGTGTTATTTTTGCAGTTAATACGGGTGACTCGCCTAATGTTGGATTTTATGCGGATGCGCAAGGGCACATCTTGTTTGGTAAACAACTTGAATTAGCGTTGCCGTTTAGAGAAGGTTATGCTCCTGTATATGTAAACCGTAAATATGGTTTTATAAATAAGAGTGGGGAAATAGTGATTCCTTGTATCTATAAAGAGAATCGGTTCTTTAAGGAAGGTGTGGCTAGCGTCAACATAAGTGGCAAATGGGGTTACATAAATAAGCGTGGCGACATCGTGATCCCATGCATTTATGATGGTGCTCGTGATTTCAGTGACGGTTTGGCTCAGGTGAATATAAGTGGTAAATGGGGCTATATCAATCTTCAAGGCGAGGTGGTGGTTCCTTGTATTTATGATGATGTTCGTGATTTCAGTGACGGCCTGTCTGCTGTGAATATAGATGGCAAATGGGGTTACATTAATACGCAAGGCGATGTTGTGATTCCGTGTATTTATGATAGTGTTCGTGATTTTAGGGAAAGCGTGGCGTGTGTAAATATGGATGGTAAATGGGGCTATGTTAATGCACATGGTGGAGTAATAGTTCCTTGTGTCTATGTTAATGCTTTTTGTTTCAGTGAGGGCTTGGCTAGTGTAAATATGGATGGTAAATGGGGTTATGTTAATACGCATGGTGATGTCGTGATTCCTTGTGTTTATAGTGAGACATTTGGGTTTAGAGACGGTTTGGCTCAGGTGAATATGAATGGTAAATGGGGATATGTTAGTACACAGGGTGATACGGTAATTCCTTGTATTTATGATGGCGCATTGACTTTTAGTGAAGGGCTCGCTAACGTAAAAATGAATGGTAAATGGGGATATATTAATACACAAGGTGAGATAGTAGTGTCTTGCGTTTATGATAGCGCTTTGGCTTTTAGCGAGGGCCTTGCTTGTGTTGAGATAAATGGTAAATGGGGTTATGTTAATACGCATGGTGATAACATAATTTCATGTGTTTATGATGATGCTACAAATTTTACGAGAGGTTTTGCTAAGGTGAAGAGCGATGATAAGTGGGGGGTGATCAATATGAAAAATGATATAATTATTCCGCTGGTCGCAAATTCTTTAATATTTATTAACTGGTAGAGACTTACAATATCATGACAGAGAAGGAAGTATTTTCAACCATGGTCCAGCTTGAGAAGGATCATGAGGTAATAATGAAGGAGCTCTGCGAGGCGGTGAAGATGTTCGCAGACAGCACAAAGCAGAACAGGGAAGTGTACGATTCTCATCTGAAGTCTGTTGAGACCTCCAGAGATAAAGCCCAGGACACGCTGGCCAATATGATCAGAACCGTAGAGTTGTTGAGGCTGGATTACTCCGACATGTTGAAGGCTCTGCGCTCTCAGCTTCACCAGGCTGTCGACCAGATACACGCGCACGAGAAACAGATAATAGAGTATAAGTCCAGGATCCGCGAGCTAGAGAATGCCGTGACCCGCTTAACGTCACACCTGGCTGCCGGCGGTGTGACAGTGACCATGGATAACGGCAATCATCTGAAGTAGCATGTTATTCTGTCACAAATCTGTCACACTGGCATCGAGACTAAAATGGCGAAATCACTACCACAACATATTATATTAATGATATTGTAAGGGTAATTATAATGTATGGCATATTTCATAACTGAATCGGGAAATTTCAAACGCGAGCATGTATCGAGCAGATCATGTTTGGTGGAGAAAATCGGCAAATCAAGTGTTCTAGATGGCAAAACTACAACAGAAGGGGCTTAGGGCAATCTTTTATATCCCTGTTGTGTAATTTAACCATATATTATATATGTACATATTTGGCGAGATTTCGAGTTATCTAATTTGTCACAAAAGTCTTTATCTGTCACAAATCTGTCACACTTAAAATTATGAGAAGAGCGAAAGAATTAGTCAGCTTGAAACAAAGACAATTAGAATCGGGTACAAGGACTTTGTATCTAGAATACACTATTAGTGGCCACCGAGTCCGTAAATCTTTGAACATGTATTTGGTTCCTGGTTCAGATCCAATAACTCGTCAGAAGAATGCCAACACATTGAGACTTGCTCAACTGGAGCAGTCTCGAGTGCTGTTGGAGCTACAATGTGATATGTCCCCGTTGGGAGTTAAAAAGATTGTTTCAAAGCGGAGTGTAACTTCGGTCTTTCGCGAATATATAGAAAAGAAAGAGAATGAGGGGATTTTGTCCCATAGAAGGATTCTGGAATACAAGACAGTCTTATATAACTGGATACGGTACGCGGGGGAATTTCTCACCTTTGAAGAGCTGAATCGAAATGTTCTGTTGGGCTTTGTTGCTTGGATGAGAAAAAAAGGCTTGAGCCAAAATACGATTGCTGAGTATTTTACCAGCATTTTTAATCACTTCCTATCAGACTGCGAACGTGATGGTATTATAACTCAGAGTCCTATGAGGAAGATTTCTAGTAGTGAGAAGCCTCATAGTTACGATCCAGAAAAACCTTTCTTGGTGTTTGATGAGGTAAATGCGTTGATTAATACGCCTTGCCGGCGAGAAGAAGTTAAAAAGGCTTTTCTCTTCTGCTGCTTTACTGGGCTGCGCTGGTCGGATGTCAGTTCGTTAAAGTGGGAAAATATTCAGGATGAGTATATTGTGAAGGTACTCGTCAAAACGCAACGCATCAATAGCAATCCAAAAAGAATCCCAATCTCTGAAAATGCAAAACGGTTCATGCCGGATAAGGGTAAGGCTTCATCTAGTGATTTAGTGTTTAATCTTCCTCCTTATCGCACTGTTCATGATTGTATTGTAGGGTGGGGGCAAGCGGCAAAATTAACAAAGCATCTGACCTTTCACATGGCTCGCCATACCTGTGCGACACTATTGTTAACGTATGGTGCTGACCTCTATACCGTATCTAAAATCCTTGGCCACTCAAATATACAAACCACTCAGGTGTATGCTAAGGTGATTGACGAGAAGAAAGTTGAGGCTGTAAATCTTATTCCCGAAGTGTAATTCTTAGGGTTAAGATAAAGTTGGGACCGTCTCTGGGTGCTGTATTTTTGCCGAAAAGTACAGTGCGATGGTATTGGAATTTACATATAATATCGATACGGAGGCTATCCTGAAGGATGTGAAACGCGAGATTTCGAAGATCGCGTCGATATCTTATGCTGAACCGGACAAGTCTCTGTATGATCTCTACCTGATCAAGACATCGGACGAACCTATAGTAAAGGCCATGATAGTTGAGGCTGCGGCCATGATTGCGGCCGCATTCCCGTCTCTCTGTGCTTATACTGATTCTGCGCTGGAGTTTCGTATCCCGGATTCAACATCTGTTCAACAGACGCTTATCGAGCGTTCAACGACTGATTATATTGTGTTCAACGTATGTTCAACGTACGTTCAACGGAAGGGAACGAACGTTGAACAAAATGGAACGGGCGTTGGTGCAGACGTGGCTCCTAGATCTGAGCAGGCGTTTGCAAAACTCTCCAAGTTAATGTATTACAGGGTCGTACCCAAAATAGATAGAGATTCATGAGGTTTGAGATAAATACGGCTCTTGTGCTCCAAGAGGTATATCAGAAAGGTCATTTCGCTACGCAGGCTATTGAGGATGCGAAGCGGGACTTCGTGCGGCCTGATGATACTAAAAAGGACGAAATTGACAGATGTCTGCTGAAGGCTGATTCTATGCTGCGCCAGGCGGTGGATCGTTGGCTGATTGAATCCTACTCCGATATCGTGACCAACAGACTGGATGTGCCCGGGTATTTTGATTATGAGTTGGACCTGTCGGAGAGGAGGATGATTAGCAAGGATACCCTTGTGGAGTTGTTCCACAGTGCTCTGGTGCATTTCACTCTATCCGAGTACTACAGAACTGTTGGCGCTGAGGATAAGGCGAAATCCCATGCAGAGGCTGCAGGGGATAGTACGATGGTAATAACAACCAAACTTTATATGAAGAGGAGGCCACTGTAATGAATCCGTTCCCTGAATCGCTGGCTTGTTGTCAGGACTGTGAAAAGAAATACCGTAAGATTAGTATATTGAAATCGGAGCTCCTCAAGAGCGTTGACGTGCTCACATATAAATTTGTGGATGCGTCGGCTGATCAGACTCCGCAAAGGGCGAATGCAATATCTTCAGACTCTGCTGAGGCTCTGGACGCTCATATACTCATGGATAGTCTGAAGACGCGTGATGCTGACCTGCGCACAATCATGCAGACAGTGCTGCTGGCCGCGACTGCGTTTGAAGAGGATAATATCCCCGACGATGAGAATGTGGCCTTCGTGTATCGCATGTCCCTACCAGTTGAGTTCAATGATGCTATGCTGGCTCCTTTGGCTCAGTACATGTCAAGGTATCTCACATATGGTGCTCTGTACGATTGGTATGGCTTGAGTATGGGTATCGGACATGCACAGTTGTGCGAGCGAGAAGCAGAAAAAATGGAGGCTAAGGTGACGAATATCATTCGTACACCCAGTATCACCAAGAGGCCGTTGCAGCCTTTTGGCCCAGCAGGTAAAATGAATATCTAGCATGGCTCATAAAGATGGAACAAAGTCAGGCGGCCGACAGAAAGGGACGTCAAATAAACTCACAAGGGAGTTGCGTGATACGTTGAAGGACTTTACCATAGGCTCTGCTGATGAAGCTATCGCAGCCTTTCATCGCATCGGCGATCCTGAGAAGAAGTTTGCTCTGTGGCTGAAGGCTTTGGAGTTTAATGTACCGAAGCTTACGTCTATTGAACTGAAAGACGAGATTCCTGTGAAGACGTATAAGGAGGAACTTGACGAAATGGAACTCGAGGATTTCAAATAACTTTGGGTTAAGATAAAGTTGAGCTGCTGACAGAATGTACTACATTTGCAGTGTTAGTTCCATAGTATAAAGAAATTGTTGTCTATCTGTTGCTTAGAGGGCGTCGCAGTAATGCGGGGCCTTCTTTGTTTCTGTGGCAGTCTGAGTCTAAAGTAGACACTTTTAGACTTTCTGAGGGTTAAGATAAAGTTGGGCAATCGCCAATGCTTTCCATATTCGTATGTTAAATTTTTTATTGATATGGTTTCAGCAATACTAGCAGGCTTAGGGCTCACGGCTGCCATTGGTGGTGCAGCAGCTGGCGGCATTATATCTGCCCGACGAAATAACGAGGCAGAAGGCATTCTCGCTCAGCAAAAGAAGGATAATGAAGACTGGTATGCGTATAAACGCGCGGAGGATATGACTCAGCGTGCTGATACGCTTGCTATGGTAAACAAGGAGAGAGAACTGCTCAAGGAAAGATACAATTCATCCAGGGCGGCCAATATCGTGGCTGGAGGCACGGATGAATCTCTCGCGCTTCAGCAGCAGGCTGCCAGCCAGGCAGTGGCTGATACTATGTCAAATATTGCAGTCTCTAGCGTCGCTGAGAAGAATGCAGCCGAAAATGCATATCTCGCCAGGAAGGCCCAGCTTGAAAACGCAGAGATAGAGAACAAGCATGCCCAGGCAGAGAACGCCGCAAAGGCAGGAGGACAGCTGGCAGGCGCTGGACTGTCTGTTGCTGGCAATTCTCTCAGCGTGTCAAAGTTGATTAAATAATTTATCATATATGGCAAAGAAGAAAGATGAACGTCAGCTCGGTGCTGACTCGCAAAGGCTCTACGATAATAAGGCTTGGTCTGCAAACGATGACTATACCAAGGGTTTCGTCGACCACCTACAGAAGTCTGGTAAGATAGCTTCTACTGATGGTAATGCAATCAATCAGTACAGGACGAACACATCACCCGACCAGTTGAAGCAGGACCTTTTTGGTTATGAAGATTCTCTGTCGCAGAAGTCTGATACTACATACGTAGAAGATGGTGAAGATGATGGATCGCGTTCTGTTATCCCTACTGGTGGCAGAGAGCCGGTATATGATGACAATGGTTATGAAGAGGCAACTGCACCTGCAAAGTCAACACCTGCAAAACCGGCTGTTCCAGAGGGTACAGGAAACCCAGGGAACAATCCTGGGAATCCTGGGAACAATCCTGGGAATCAAGGGAATGATCCGGGCAGCCAAGGAAACGCTCCCAGTAATGGTAACCCGAACTGGTTGTCTGGCGTCAAGGACCTATCTTCACTTGCTGACGCTACAAAAGAGCATTATTCGGAAGAAGAGGCACGTATGCTGCAAGCAGAGCTGGATGCAATGAATGCTGCCGATGCGGCTGCCCAGGCAGAGATAGATAGTGCTGACAAGAAAGTGAAGGCGGCAGAGAAGTCTGCTGAGGACATAAAGGCGGCAGAGGAAGAAGCTATCGAGGCGTCAAGGCAGGATGCAGAGAAGCAGAGAATAGAGGACGAGGAGGATATCAAGCGCAAGCGTGCTGCTGGTCTTCTCACTGGATTCGGTGAGCTGGCCACAGGTATTGCCAATCTCGCTAGCGTAGGCGCAGGCGCAAGGAATCAGACAATCCCGACATACAGCAAGGATTGGATGGCAAAGGTGGATGCCGCGACAAAAGAGAGCCGTGAGCGTGTGCGTAATATGCAGAAGGATATACGTTCACGTGAGCGCCAGGCGACTATTGACCATCTCAAGCGCACAGGAGAAATAGATCAGCTGAAGGCAAGCGCCAGCAGTGTAGCTGCCAAGGCTCGTGCTACGGCCGAAGAGTCAAAGATAAAGATAGCGACATCCAGGTTCAAACGCACTGGCGATGCTGCGACACTGGTTGCCAACCTCATGCAGATGGGCATCACTTCAGACAGGCTGAAGAACGAGGATAAACAGAAATATGAAGACAGGATTGCAAGGATGGCTAGCGATGGTCTTATTCCGGACCCTGATAATCCTGGTAGCTGGATAGTGGATGAAGATTTGTTGCAGGCTGCAAAAGAAAGAAGGACTGCTGTTAAAGAAGGCACTTCACTTGAAGATATGACCAAAGATAAGTATTTTAAAAAATGAGGATAGATGGAAGATACACGATATAGAATTACTGTCCCTGGTATAAAGGGACAAAGAGTTATCTCAGCTGATGCTTTTGAAAAAGGAAAGAAAGAGTTCTTTCAGGACTTTCCCAATGCCGTGGTGTTTGAAGAAAGCGATTACTCTTCTGAGGATGCCATTGATTCTAATGACCTCTTCCGAATTGAAATGCCCGGGACAAAGGAGGGTGCGATAGTCAAGAATGCTCAGGAGATATCCAAGATGAACGTCAATGGCTTTTTGGCGGATTATCCTGATGCTAAGATCAGCCGCATACGCCAGTACAAACCTTATCAGGCAGCGGTGACGATGGAAGATATAGAACGCTTGAATCAAATCAATGCAGGCTTGCAAGAGCAGGGCCAGCGCAGGGACCAGGCCTCTAAGGAATATGCGCGGATAGATTCATCCAGTCTTGACTTTGATGACCCTAACCTCTATAATACGGAGCAGGGACGAATGTATGCATTACAGGTACAAGGTGCGTATGGCGCTAAATTGGATGCTGAAAACAATATAAATACACTGCAGCAGGAGAAGGTCAAAAACCCTGCCTATCGTGCGCGTGTAGACTATGGTATCAAGCTGGGCGATGGGCTGCAGAAGCAGATTAAGCAGGGCTTACTCGACACTCAGGCAGCTGGTTACGCTGCTCTGGATGAAACGGCTAAGACGAATCCCGACCTTGCAATTATCCAGATGGGAGGTAACCTGTTCGGAGCAACCGACCCTTTGACCGGTATGCCAACAGTTCAGAACAAGCCACGACAGATTCAGACAGATATTGCCGCTGCTGGTGGCCAGGGTGAAGACTACCTTAACTACAAAGCAGCACAAAGCCTAACAGAGGATACACTAAATGTATTGCGCTCCGATAAAAAGGGCGAATACGAAGGTATGCCATATTTTGGCAAGTTCTGGGCAGGTACTAAAAACTTCGGTCGTGGCGCTGCTTCAAAGCTAACCAGCGAGGCGTTCTGGGATTCTTTCGCAGGTATGGAGAATGGTCTCCAGTTTGCCAAGTTGCGCGACAAGATACTGGGCATTACAGCAGAGGTGGACAAGAACTTCAAGGATGTGGCCGCAGGCGACGCCGAGGTAGAAAAACTTCTCGATGAAAAACTCACTCCTTCGGAGAAAACATTGCTCGATGCTTACCTTTTCTCTGCTGAGACAGCCGATATCGCAGGCGATGTTCATTTGTCTTTCAATGCAGGCCAGTCTGCTGCTGAGTCTGCCAAGATGGCTGTGGAGTTTATGCTGGCCGGCGGCGTTACCGGTGGTGCGAAATCTGCCGTACAGAAAGCACTATATAAGAGAATGCTTGGCCGCTCGCTCTTCAAGGTAGCTCCGAAGGTGGTGAGACCTCTGTCCAAAGCGCTCGTTGCAGATCTCGGAGCGGCCGCAGCAGGTGCGATCCAGACGGCCGTATCCCCCACAGCAATGGCCAATGCTGTCACTGCTTCGTCTCAAGTGGACTGGGAAACAGGTGACGCTGTAAGTGGCGTGGAGGCTGCTCTTAAGTCCTATGGAACTGACTTTATCGAGAATGCTACAGAGTTCGGCCTCGGTCCTACGAATAAACTGATGTCCGGTCTTGGCAGGACCAAGTTCGGCAAACTGTTCACATACACTCCAGGAGTGAAGACATTCATGGACCGCGCGGGTGTACAGAATATATTTGAGGAGTGGGGCGAGGAGCTCAACGGCGCTATCATTGACCGTATCCTTGGTAATGAAAATGCGCTCAAAGACTTCTTTACTACAGACAACCAGCTCACGCTGCTGGCATCCTTCGGTCCGACAATCGGTAGCGGTGCGGCTGTATCTGCAGTACAAAAGACATACTATAACCTGTCATGGGATAGCAAGTGGAACTCATATAAGAAGACTCTCAAGGACTATAATGTATCCGATAAGCAGATTGCGGCCCTGGAGAATTCCCTGTCGGGCAGCACTCCTGAAGAACTGGCTTCACATGCATCACCCATGGTGAAACAGTTGCTCCTGGACTTCGCGGGTAATCCTGAGGTGCAGAGAGCAACTCTCGAACTGATTGATGCCAAGGCCAAGCAGCTGGCTGCCAATGGAAGCGAAGAGAATGACCTGGAGCAGCGCAAAGCTGACGTGCTTAACCAGATGCAGGAACAGATGGGTGGCAAACAGTTCTACACAAATACTGCACACGATGTAAATGGCGAGAGCTATGACACCCAGTCGGTGGATGTCGTTGTGGATAAAGAAGGCAACGAGACATTCATCGTCGGTGAGTCTACTGACCCGGCAAAGATGATTACAATAGATGCCAACGGCAAGGTGGGCACTATCGATAAGGCGCAACTTCGCCAGAATGGTGTGTATGACCTGGGCGAGAGCGATGACGCACTGCTGGGCACTCGCAGACAGATGAGACTCAGCGACTACCTGCGTCAGAAAGTCGTGGCAGGACTTCGCGCCAGTGAGCAGGCAAGGATAAATCAGCAGTACCAGCAGAATCTCTCTGCCCTCAAAGCATCCGCTACGCTGAATTCCGAAGTTACTGTAGGCCCTGCTGAGGCTCAGCAGGTGGGTCATGTCGTAGCCACAAGCAGCGAAGGAGTTGTCGTACAGTTCGACGCTCCGGTACAGGTAGGGGAGAATACGGAGGTTGTGCATAATCTCACATGGCAGCAGTACGCTGATCTGACCGGTCAGCCACTAGCTGTTGAAGGAGAAAATGACGAAGCATATAAGCAGGCTCACAAGCTGATGCGCTCCGAGGTGCGCCGCCGTAATGCCAATGCCACTATCCGTGGCCAGAAGATCAGCGACGGCCGCAATACCTATACTGTTGATGCGGTTATACGCAACGTTCAGGTATCTAACTTACAGGACGATGAGATTGCGACTATAATTGCTCATGACGGTGTCGGCCGCAAGTCAGTGATGTTTGTGCCATACGCTGATATTGAGCAGCGCCAGCCGGCCCAGGAACAGGCTCCAGTCGAAGCGATCGCGGAGCTGGATGATGGCGTGCAGCGCGACTTCCGTGGCAATCCTCTTCCTCTGGACAGTACTGGTGAAGTGGATACAGAGAAACTATGGAACGATGATCCCGAGGCATGGGCACACTATGACGCCCAGCAGCGAGGTGACTTTGGCGCTTCAGCAGCGCAGGGCATCGATGCAGCCATAGCCGCTACACAGCAGACCATGACCAAGGACAATGCAAGCCTTGCAACAATCCCTCCCGGAAAGCAGAGAGATGAAGTACAGGCGCGTGTACAGGCTGCGCAGAATCATATTAATGAGCTGAGGACTATCAAGAATCGTGTGGCCCACGACATGATAGATTTGCAACTTAAGGAAAAAACTTCTATTTTTGAACAGAGTTACGCGCAGGCGCAGACGCTTGAGGAGAAGGTTGCAATAGCCAAGGAGTATGTCCAGCTGCTTGAAGGACTGACCGCCGAGGATATCGCTGCAGGTGCACAGATGTCCACCAGAATCGTGACACTGGACACTATCGAGCAGCAGTTGATTGCGGATGGCATGAGCGAGGCGAATGCGAGGTTTTATGCCGGGAGGGTTAAGAAGCATGCATCCTCAGGTGAGGCTCATGATGGATTTGAATCCTTAGGACATTCATACCTGTTCCCAGAATTTATTCCGGACCTGGATACAATCCGCTCGAAGTTCGTGCACGAGAGGGACCATGCCGAGAGCAGGAAGGATGGGAGTGACGTGCTGGCTATTGCGAGCAGCGACATGACTCGCGAGCAGTTGGAGTTTGCAGTACGTTGTTTGTCTCATGGGACCTTCTATGATGGCATGTCTGCACGTGACCTGGCTAATGAGCTTGTGGCATACTCGATGGAAGTATGCTATAATGGTGTGGATGTAGAACCGATACTGCGTGCGGTCGGTGTAAGTGACACAGTAATCAATATAATTAAGAATAGATATGCAAGACAATCAAACGACAAGCGTCTGGCTTCGGCAAAAAGGACCGTATGGGGACGAAGTAGTGAGGATCTCTACTCGGCTTACGCCGGAGATATCCTTCGTTATGCGGGAACTCTCGAAGCAGAATCCGGAACTGTGGAAGGATCGCGAACTGGATCTGATGGACGAGGCGGAGAGAGTTCTGGCGGAGAGGAAGGCACAGCAGCCGCAGCCTCAGGAGACTCAGCCGGAGCAGAGCCAGCCCAAGGAGTCGAGCCTGTACTCACGCCTGAAGAAAGCGCTCTTTCCGAACAAGTAAACAAATCTATTGGTACTGCGCAGAGCGGTGAGATGCAGATGGGCGCCTCAGATGAGGAGACCTCTGACATGCACCACTCTACAGTATCAATCGCACAGGGAGCAGGCTTCACGGTCATCCCTGACAATGGCTCGGGCGATGTTGCCTTCGAGCTGAATGGTGTGCGGTACACTGCTTCCAAACCCATCTCGGCCCAGACACTTCGCCAGGCTGAAAACACAGTCCTTAACTACCTCGTTGCCGACGCTCTCCGCGTGGGAACTGTCACCGAGGAGTCTGTCAACACAATCTATCAGCGCTACGCCGACATGCTTAACCGCTACCTGGAACTGGGTAAAGCGGCTAACGGCGGTGTGGATGCTTTGATGGATGACTTCCAGTGGCTTGGTGAGACTGTCTACAAAACCGTAGCTAGCAACAGCGATGCGCAGTACTCAAAGAGTCTCGACATCACCCGTGTGTGCAAGAAGAATGAGGCGGTCATCAACGCCATAGCGGAGCTACAGCGCCGTCTGGGCTACGGTATCACTCCCGGCCAGGTGCTGGATATCTACTGGGCCACAAACGAGCTCGGCTACCAGGTTCCCTGTCCCGTATGCTACGTGTTCTCGCGCTATATCCGCAACGGACGCTATGCGACAATCATGATTAATGGCCAGCGCAAGTATGGGTCAAAACTTGTGGACCCTGCATCACTCACTCCTGCCCAGCAGAAACAGAAAGTCAAATACTGGCTCAGTGAGCTGGCAAAGGTGGACCAGGAGAATAAGAAGCATAGCAAGGAAATCGACAAGGCCAAGGCCGATATCACTAAGAATCTGCTGGAGATTGACGATATTGCTCGTTCGCTTCCATCTCTCAGCGACAAGCAGCGGAAAGCGGCCAAAAAGAAGATTCAGTCTCTTGATAAGAGATATCGTACTGCACTGGATGTTGTGAGCCAAGCGTCGCTCGACTCATGGATTACACAGTTCGCAATACACAAGACCAAGGATGGGTGGCAGCTCTATGATGATACCTACCAGGGATTCCCTGAAGAGGTGGCTCTCGATCTGAGGCAGACAGCTAAGGCTATTACATTATACCCAGCTGTGCAGCGCTTCCGTAAATCCCGTGGTGCAGCAGCTGGTAAGGAGATTACCTTCGCGGCAAACAATGACCTGGGCGAGGTGGCTCTTGACCTGGGCGCGATGGGAACCCCCAACTACTATAAGATGGCTGTTGAGGCCGAGGATGAGCAGAGCCGTCAGGGTTATCTGAAGGAGGCCTCGAAGAAGTTCGATAAGGCCCACATCTATGCCCAGCAGCAGAGTCTGCGCGGAGGACAGCGTATGTGGTCATGGTCCGACAATATCGAGCGTCTGGCTCCCGACGTATTCGTCAACCTGATGCAGTTGGAACTTCTTGGTGGTGCGCTGCAGAGCTACTCAAAACAGCTCGAGGGAATCAATCTCGTAGCACGCATGGGTGGATATGTAAACGGTTCACTCATGGGCGAGGGTATTGGCTATCGGGAGCTCACTATCGATGAGGTGGAGTTCCAGGATGGCAAGCCCTACCACAAAGGCGGTGACTTCGTGTACGATATTCCCAGGGAGGATGGCGTGATCGAGCGCAAGACAATGAAGGCTCCCGTATTCAAGGAGAATGGTAAATACTACACGCTCGTCTTCGACAAGGTCGTAGGTATCGACCCCTTCGGTGAACCTGCTGCTGACGGACATCACCTCAAGGGCCTCTTTGAACTCAATGCAACGCTGGACAAGGCTGGCAACATCCTTGTGGGAATGAATGATGTTCATGTGCGCACAGCCATGGCGGATGACCGCGTATTCTTCATCATTCCTTGGCACTCGTCTGGATCTAGCGTACATATCCTCAGGGCTATGCTTGGCTTCCTGGGTGTGAACCTCGACAACTTCAATCCTCAGGACTATACCAATGTTCAGGAGGAGAAGCACTTTACGGACAAGGTCCCTGAAGCTGTGATAGATTTCTGGGAAAAGCACAACTATCAGGACCAGTTCGCATGCGGTATTGAGGGTGGCATTGCCTCAGGCGAGAACGGCAGTCTCTCCGAGAGCCAGCTCCATTACCGGGAACTGCGTGCTGCCATATTCCGTGGTGAAGCTGCAGAGCACATGGATGAGATTATGGCCGATGCCTTCCTGTCTCAGGTGTACAGCAATGTACAGGCGATGGTTGACAACCAGCTGATGACCTCGGGAGACAACACTTACATATATCCTTATGAATACTGGGATGAGGAGTCTACATACCAGACTGCCGATGTGAATGCGGCCCGTTACATGGAGTACTGCCGCCGTATGGGATTCAAGCCCAAGTTCTGTGGTCTGCTCAACGGCAAGGCCGAAGGTGACTTCGGAAACTTCGTTGAGGATAAAGGCTACTGGAAACTGCTCATTGACCGCCGTATGTATGACGTGAACGGCAACTTCCAGGGCCTGACACCCGTTAGCTCGGAGGGATTCAATCCCGACCTGGTGGATCCTGCGAAGACTGCTCAGGAGTTCCATGTCACACTGGTGGCTGATGAAGCCGGTACACAGAAGATTACCGACAAGGTGATGGCCATCGAGGCGCAGCGTACCGGTTCAATCCCTATGGTGGATTACGATACCAACTTGCAGAAGGCTCTGGAGAAGTTCGTCAAGGCTACTGCTGAGGATATGAAATTTTCCACTACGCCTCAGACCCGTGCCGAAGTGGAAAAGATTGTTGCTGAATCATTCTTCAATGGTACATACATGAAAGCGCCCAACGGCGCACCTACACACCTCGACGCAGAGCAGTGGGCCATGGTTCGTACGCAGGCTTTCAAAGACTGGTTTGGTGATTGGGAGAATGACCCCGTGAACGCCTCTCGCATGCTGGATGAGAACGGCGAGCCCAAGGTGTTCTATCATGGAACACCCAACAACTTCCAGATGTTCGACCCGGACTGGGGCACACTCGGCAACGAGCTTGGCCGCGGCGTATACTTCGCCAGCAGCAGAGCCCTGGCCGAGCAGTACACGCGCGAGAACGGCGACAATACATATCTCGTTGACAGGTGGATAGACAACTATCTCGAGGACCACGACATGCCTGCAAACAGCGAGCAGTGGAAGGAACTTACAAAGATGGCCTCCGAGGAAGCGTTCCGCAATGCGCACGTTATCCCCGTGTTCCTTAATATCCGCTATCCCTATGATGTGACTCTGGATGATACTTCTAGCGAGAATATGTCCGAGACTATCATGGGCAAGATGGAAGGTCATGACGGTGTAGTCGACAAGACCTTTGCAGACAGGTATCCTTCCTTTGTTCCGGAGGGGGACTACCAGGTGCTGGCTATTGACCCCGTGCAGATTAAGTCGGCAGTGGACTTCGATGGCGACTTCAGCAAGGTGGAGACACCTAACCTGCAGGAAATCGAGCGTCAAAGACAGAAGATTGCTGGTGGCGACTTCCTTACCGAAGAGGATTTCGGTGAGGATATGATGTTCTCTGTATCGCGCAACACTCGCAATACTATCACCTCATGGGTGGAGAAGTACTGGAGCAAGGTGGCTCCTGCGCAGATGGACGAGAGCATTCGCGAGCGCTGGGATGCCAATGTCCGCAAGTCTGTGGAACTGGTTCTGAGTGAGGCTGACAAGTTTGCCGATGCTACCACTCAGCTAGCATACGCCAAGTGGTTCACCACCGGCTCCATCCGTACAAATGGTGAGGATGATCTCAAGGTTATCCAGGCTGTGAAGATGGCGAAGAACCACCGCATTGACCCGCTGTCATACAAGTCTCCCATGGAGATAATCAACCTGTGGGGTGATTCGTTCAAGGGTAAGCCTATAAATCCGGATGACGTGCCTACGCTTCATAAGGCCAGTGAGCTTCCCGACGGTATTGTTGTATACGATGTTGATGACAGCGATCAGTCGCGCTACAATATGCGTCAGATCATCAACACTCATTACGGACCCGACTGCTCGCCCTGGTGCTTGCTTCAGGGTGATGGCAAGGGTAATCTGACGAGTGAGTCGAAGCGTTACTGGGAGCACTACAACGCTTATCCCAAGCAGGTGGCATTCCGCAATGGAAAGCTTCTGGCATTCAGCGCTAACAGCAGAAGCGCTGTTGCATGGTGGGATAGGCAGGATGAATCTCATGAGGGTATCCCTGTAGAGGGCCGTATCGCGGGAGATGCTCTCGGCCGCTTAGGTACCACAATCTATTATAACAATGGCAATGTAGGCTATTATAACATCCATAAGGGCAGCAAAGGCCCTAATGGACGTGTGGTGGAGTGGGCTTCGATAAACTCGCCATCCCCGGATGCTGTGATAACCTATGACCATGATGGGAACATGGAGTTCCTCCTGCGCCTCAGTAACGGAAGGCCTTGGCGATTAATTCGTAAGAATACCGACGGCAAGTCAGAGATTCTGACATGGGAGGGAGACCAGCTCCAGTCCTGGGAAATACCTGATAAGAGTGGACAGAGGCTGACCACATATAGCTGGAATGAGCATAATGGCCTTCCTGTTATGTATGAGGATAATGCCGAAGAGTCCGCCATCACTATCATTTGGCGCTCCAATGGCAGTGTCGAGGAACTGCGTTACAGGAGACCTGGTAGCCAACGTTACGAGAAGTTCCATTTTGATCTGAATAACAATCTTCAAGGATATACGGGACTTCAAGGACAGTTTGTTTTCCTGCATGAAGGCAAGCCTGTATTCATGTCTGGGTACGGAAGCTATCTGGCACCTTCAAGGCCGGATATGGCGCCTATCGTTGCTCAGATGAAGAACGACCTGGAGAATGCACAGCTGACAGAGGACGAGAAGAAGAGTTACTGGGACCTTATCAGTTATGTAGATTTATTGGCTTCTAGGATTGACACTGTTAATCCGGAGCGCCTGGGTGATACCTTTGACGTGCATCTGCCCGAGGTGAGTCTCAATGTGTCTGACTACTTCAACTTTGATACCTACAAGCTTGATGCCCAGCGCTATCTCGGTGTTCCTGAAGATATGCGCGAGTATCTCAGTGAGGATCTCCGCAATGAAGTCCTGGCTGCCGAAATGTCTGCAGAGGAGCGTCACGAGGAGTCGATGAACTTCTCAGTGGTACGTGATCAGCAGACCATCGACATGCTGAACAGCCAGCCCACAGTAGAGGCTTATCATGCTATGCAGATGGTTACGCTGCCCGATGGCCGTCGCTACCTGCTGCCTCCCATGGCTGCAGTGCAGGGAGGCGAGTATGTCGAGGGTATCCCGGTGAATGAGGATGGCACCATCACTCCCATATGGGAGCAGGCCGACGAACGTCAGGACCTGGCATTCATGTATACCAAGGGCAAGAGAGGTAAGAGGGTTCCTGCTGATGCAGAACTCCAGACACGTGACGGCAAGCTGTACTACGACGGCAAGGAGGTGTCCGGTGAGGTAAACAAGGAGACCGGCACGTGGGAACCCAACTGGTATTTCTCTCTGAAGAAGGGCAACAAGGGTGACAGTGGCGCCAAGCTCACCGACCTGGAGAAGGTGGCCTTCGATCCTTACCAGCACAGCGGCATCACTCCTATCAATGACCAGTTCACCACTGCGTACGATCGCAGCCACCTGGTGATGGTTAAGGTACGCGTGCCTGCGAGTGAGGCTAGCGGAGAGAGCGGCTACAAGGCTGACAAGGCGAAGCTCGGTGTCGGCACGCATCCCTGGAAGGGTGGTGTGCTGAAGACCAAGGCACCTCGCCAGGTTATTCTCAGCCGTTACGATATGCCTGTGGAAATCCTCAGCGACGGGGCTGTGGCACAGGAGTGGAAGAAGATGCTGGACGAGAACGGCCTGAAGGAAGTTCCTTTCAATATCGTTACGCCCGGCGTGCGCGATGCGCTGCAGAGGCTCGGCGTCACCATTACAGAGCCCTCGAAGGGCAATGCCGGTGAGGCCGCCATGGATGCGTACAAGCAGTGGAAGGAGAATGGTGAGGAGGTACACTTCAGTGTAAGCAGAGAACAACGTCAAGATGCTGCTAATCTTTACGATAGCATTTTGAAAAATGGATTTAATGATGTATCTTTGCGGTTGTTAAATGAATATATCGATAATGCCGAAGCAGGAACATACACTCTCACCGCGCGACTTCGCAACCCTATTGGAAGAGTGTCGCTCGAAAAATCAACCCGTACCCAACGAGTTGATGCCGTCATTGGACGCATTGCTGAGGCAACAGTCCCGAAGGCTTACAGAGCTCAGCCGCGCGGCCGCCAGCAACTAGAACTTACAAAGAAAGAACTGCTCAAGCAGTGGGCAATCGCTACGGGAAATTGGTATACCGATTTCTCGGAGTTTATAGGTGATTCTGAACCTTTCGATTCTGGCACAGATGCACTTGTGTTCCGATCTGTTGAGGGTACATCTGTAGTCAAACTCTCCAAGGGTAAACCCATGGATAAGAAGTCGCGTGCAGATATTGATAATGTACCTCTCTTCAATTATTACTTCCCCGAAACTGCGTATGATATTCTTGGCTACGGAGAACTAGATGGTAATTTCGTCACCATTCTTCAGCAGCCAGTCGTATTGTTTGCCGAAGATCCAATCTTGTCTCAGGATGTTAAGGACTCTTTCATGGCATCGCGTGGCTGGAAGAAGATAAGCGACACGGCGTACGAAGATAATGGCGTAGTTGTTTCTGATCTATGGGGTAAGAATATTGTTCGCAATGCCTTTGACGGTATAAACGTAATTGATGCGGACTTCAAACTCAAGACTCCTGCATACAATGGAACCTACGAACTTCCTGACGTAGAGAAAGACTTTGAAGGATTCGCTAATGCTAAGGATTTTCAAACTGCATTTGTTGAAAATAACAGCCTGCGCAATCCTTCTGAATCCGCCATGTATTTGGCGCAGAATCCCGATCTGCACTTCTCCGTTACTCCTGAAGTACGCGCCGAAATGAACGCTATCATCGAGGCGGCTCGGGCTGACGGCACATATATGAAGGCTCATAATGGAAAGAGATCGAAGCTCAATGAAGAGCAGTGGGCACTGGTGCGTACTGCAGCATTCAAGGAGTGGTTCGGCGACTGGGAGCATGATTCTCAGAATGCGTCTCAGGTTACTGATGAGAACGGCGATCCCATGGTTGTGTACAAGTCGCACAAGCCCGGGGAAGTGGCCGCAGGTTACTTCACTACCGATGCCGGATTTGCAGACCATTTCGCTGCACCCGGCTGGATTCTCGATGAGTTCTTCCTGAATATGAGGAACCCCTACGAGGAAGACTTCCATGGCGCTGACTCTGACGGAGGTACCGGCTCTGATGGCAAGTGGCGCAGTACTGTTCATGCGCAGAAATGGGCTATCGAGGAGGCTCGTGAAAAAGGTCTCCCCGAGTATGACGGCTTCATCCTCACGAATGTTGATGAGTACGGCTACGGCTCAGAGTATGCCCTGAGCGATGACTATATCGTTCGCAACCCCAGGAATGTGAAGTCGGCGCTGACCAATAACGGCGACTTTAATCCCGACGACACCAGGTTCAACTACTCGACTACTCCCGAGCAGAATGCCGACAGCGATGACATGCGCTACAGCTTTGTCGGCGAGGCTGGCTTCGGTAATAATGCAACACTGGACAGCATGGCCAAGATGGCGGATCTGGAGACCGCCAAGCAGATGGAGGCGTCGCTGAACCCTGACTGGAAGGCTCAGAGCAATGAGGCCGCGCTGCGCATCAAGATGGCTACAGGCTGGGAGAAGGGTGTTGACGGCAAGTGGAAATATGAACTCCCGGACGTCGAGATGGTTGACATTCTTGACTGGATGGACAGCAGAAAGGCGCTGACGCTGAAGGACATCGTTACTCCTGAGAGCGCAGAGCAGCTCTTTGCTATGTATCCCGGTCTTGCCGATGTGCGCATCAAGAAGAGTAATAAGAAACGCACCTTGGGCTCGCAGAGCGATGAGAAAAATACCATAGAGCTGAGCATGTACAACGTGCGTCTGGCCTTCAAGAATGTTGAGTTCGCACTGTCTTACGGCGAGCCGACGGCTTTCTCGGAGAGAGCGAAGGATGACTTCTTGAGATATGAAAAGGCCGTGCGATCGACTTTGGTACACGAAATCCAACACTACATACAGGGCCAAGAAGGTTTCGCCCATGGTGGTAACGAGAATACTCTGAAGAAGAATGTTAACGAGGCTTATATCAACTCGCTGATTGACGGTTACAATGAGATGGTCCGTCAGTTTAATGCTTTGCCTCAGAGTGCTAGGACAGCAAGCCAGCGATCTGCCATTGAAAACAAATTGCGCGAGGTGAAGGCTGCTACCAGGAACATCTATGTAGGCTATGAGGGCTACAGAAATCTTGCAGGTGAGGTAGAGGCACGTAATGTTGCTGCTCGCATGGATATGACTCCGGAGCAGCGCAGGGCATCCCTCGCGGTCGATACCGAGGACAAACCCAGGCAGACTCAGGACATTCGCTTCTCGGTGGTTGGAGAAAGAGGCCTAAGCCAATATCAACAGTATGGCCGAGGAGGAGAGGAAGGTATAGAGATAAGAAGGAATCTCAGAAAAGCTAAGAGTATGGCAGCCAATCTCAGTGCTGATTTCTATACCGGTGATGTAAATGCGCTTAGGGTTAAATATGCTACTGGATGGGAGAAAAATATAACCGGTGATTGGGTGTACGAGTTACCTGATGGAGACTTCCTTCCTGGCGCGGTAGACAAGATTAGCTCATCGAGATTAACCCCAATCACAGAAGTGTGGGACGATAGTACCTTGTTTGAAATATATCCTCAGCTCCGTAATATTAAGGTTCGTTATCTGACATTTAAAGAGCAGGAGAACGAGGAATTGGGTGGATACTTCTCCCCAGACAAACAGAAGATAGCTCTGCGCTATCAGGTCTTCGATGAGTTTATGAGAAAGGCTATGATTCATGAACTGCAGCACGCCATCCAACTTATCGAAGGCTTTGCAGTCGGAACAAATTCTTCTTCAGACCGTTATTTAAATGCCGTTGGTGAAGTGGAGGCAAGGAATGCAGCTAGGCGCTATTATATGACTCCTGAGCAACGTCGAAACAGCTTGCTGGTTCATACTGAAGATATTGATAGGGAAGACCAGGACATGCGTTTCTCGGTGACCCCTCGAACTCCGGAGCAGACCGAGGCAATGTTTGAAAGAGCAAAAGAGATCTTTGGCACCACCAGGGATTTTCGCGAGGCTGGCTACCTGCTTCCCGATGGCACACTGCTTGACTTTAGTGAGAAGAGGGACGGAGGCCAGCCTGGCACGCGTAACCTTGACCACAGGGCAATTGGCCGTGCAATGGAGGAGATATACGACATGCAGACAGATTATCTGACCAACTTCGTGCATGATGGAGCAATCCGCTTGATGCCGGAGTCGGCTGGTATTCACTTGGCTGCTATGCCCACTGCAAAGCAGAAGAGTGTTCTGCGTGACTTCATCTATCGCTACAATGGCGAGGTTATTCTGGAGATGGACGATGCTCAGGGCTACTCTGATGCGTATGCTGAATATGATGAACGGACATCACCTACGCGCGTACTTAATGATATTAAGGCTTACATCGAGAAAGGCGTACAGCCTGTAGGTAACATGATGTTCTCTGTCGCAAACAGTAACCAGCGAGTTTTTATCTCAAATGCTGAGCAGGCCGTTGAGGCTCTCAACATGGGAAAGGCTTCCGGTGAGCAGTGGATCAAAGCTATCCAGGGCCGTGGTGGTCTCAAGGCTGGCGAGGATGAGTGGCTTGGTCTTTCGGAATGGTTGAAGGACCAGGACAAGGTATCCAAGGAAGAAGTGCTGAACTTCATCAAAGAGAATCAGATTCGTATCGAAGAGGTGAAGTATCACGAGAACGGACAGTGGAGTGAAGAGGAACTCGATAGCTTCTATGATGAGCTTCCGCGTCCCGTTGCTGATTTCCACTCCAGGATCCAGGACGAGCACGAGGCACTGTGGGACGAACTAGGTGATTGGGATGCCGCCTATGATGCAATGGCCGAGAAGTATGGTGCTGCATTCGAAGAGGCATACGACCGCAATGAGCAGACTCCCGATGAGCCTCTGCAGTGGATCTATGCAGATTCGCTTTTGATATTCGGCGGATTCAAGAGTGAAGGAGAGAACTCGACGGATGCTGCAATCAATTCGTCTCGACTCGCTTATACAACTGAGGGACTCACTAACAAGCGCGAGATTGCACTGACAGTGCCTACTATTGAACCGTACAACCAGAATGATGAAGTTCATTTCGGTGATGCGGGTCAGGGCCGTGCTGTCGCTTGGATTCGCTTCGGAGAGACCTATGCGAGATCCAATGAAAAGAGGGTGGCTGAATTACAGACTCTGTCAGATGCGGAAAGCGCAAAAGAAGGACCGGATTACGATCTTATATCAAAGTATGGGGAAGAACTTACCAAACTTATGACAGGCGCTCGTGTGCTTGTTCTTGACGAGATCCAGAGCAGGCGTCACCAGGATGGCAGGGAGAAAGGATATCGATCACCCGAATATGATGAAGCAGCAAAGGCTGTTCACGAGGCTCGTCTTGAGCTTGATGCTAACAGGCGTACGCTCGACGAGAAATATGGCAGAAACAATTATAGCCGCGAGGATTTGACTCCAGAAGAACTCTCTCGCTGGATTGAACTTAGTAGTAAGTTTGAAAAACTGTCTGAACGTAAACAGTCTCTAAAGGAAGGTGTCCCTAATGCTCCCTTCTCAAAGAACTGGCACGAGCTGGCATTCAAACGCATGCTCCGTCTCGCAGCCGAGGAAGGCTTCGACAAACTTGCATGGACTACAGGTGCGCAGCAGGCTGAGAGATATAGTCTTGGTAATGTGGCAAGGGAGATTAATGGAGCCATAACTGTAGATGGGGAGAGACTGACAATAGTCCACTTCCATGGCGGCGGCCAGCCTCTTGAAATGGCTCACGATGAGACCGGTAAGATCTTGTCAATGCGTGGCCCCGAAGAGGTTACCGCGCAACTTGCCAATGCTGAGAACATTGCCGATGTGATTGGAAGGGATAAAGCAGCAGAAATCCTTACAGTAGATAAGCCGGGTACTGCCAACATGAAGAAATTCACTGGTGGTGATTTGGTGTTCAATGCAAGTGGAATGCAGGGCTTCTACGATGACATCCTTCCTCGCTTTGCTGACAAGTACGGCAAGAAGTGGGGCGTGAAGACTTATGACATTGAGCTGCCTGCTCTGGAAGAGTCTGCCCGCACTATGCATGCTATTGACATCACTCCCGAGATGAAGGAGTCTGTGATGAACGGACAGATGATGTTCTCCGTCACTCCTGAGGCTCAGAAGGAGATGGATGACATCGTGGCACAGGCGAAAGCTGACGGCACGTATATGCTGGCTCCCAATGGCGCCAAGTCCAACCTGAATGCAGAGCAGTGGGCCATGGTTCGTACAAAGAACTTCCGCAATTTCTTTGGGGACTGGATGAAGCAGATTCGTATAAACAAACTGCTCAACAGTAAGGCTATTGAAATTAAACCAGAGGATTACAGCGGATACGACATCCATGACGTAGCAAGTGTTAAAGCATGGATGAAGGATAACCTACGCTCCGATCAGTATGAGAACTTTGATACTAAGGACCAAGTGGAAGTTTCAAGAGTGGGTATAAATGAGGTTACCAGCCATGGTACCCAGTCAGAGGAACACATGAAGTCAATCTGTGCGATTCCTGCAATGATTAATAATTCGATATTTATCGAAGAGCAACCGAATACAAAAGGTAACGATAAGTTCGATTCATATCGCTACTATGTATGTGGGCTTAAGATTGACGGTGCTGACTACACCGCTAAGATTGTTGTAGGTGTCAAGAATGGTAGGAAGTACTACGATCACCGACTTAGCCAAATAGAAAAAGGCACCCTCATTGAAAGCCTTAACGGACTATCGAACTCCGTAGCTAATGAGAATGCCATTTCAGATGTCAAAGATAGTAAATTGGTATCTATTCTCCAAAATAATAGTTCCAAGGTTGTCGATGAGAATGGCGAACCTATGGTGGTGTACCATGGTACTCCCGACTATGGCTTCCATATCTTTGATACAAGACTGACAAGGAATAAAGGAAAGGACAATGTGGGTAGCCACTTTGGCAGTGAGGAACAGGCACTCTCTTTTGAGTCTCCTGACAAAACGTATAGCGTGTTCCTTAACCTAAGGAATCCTTATAAGGAGGACCTGGACTTCTTTGCTGACGAATATAATAATGCGTATATCGAAGCCCTTATCAATCTTGATTCCGCCTCAAAGAAACCGGAGACACATGAGTTGTTCCAGAAGCTATATGACATTTATCCCCAGTTGAAAGATGTTGAGTTGGATCCCGTCAAGATAGCTGAGCAGTTCAGAGATGATGAGGGACTTGATAACGAGGTTGGCGAAGATGGAATTCTGCGAACAAAGAGTCTGGAAGAGTGGGCTGAGCATAGGAATGCGCTGGCTATGCTTTATCGCAATATGCTGGAGACTGAAGGCTATGACGGAGTCGTGTACAGTAATTGGTATGAGGGTAATACTGGCAGTTCAAAGAATTTCAGCTATGTTGCGCTGGAGCCCAACCAAATCAAGTCTGCTACAGATAACTCAGGCGAATTCTCGAGCGATAATAATGATATTCGTTACTCCGTCACTCCTGAGGAGGAAAGCTCAGATGTAAGGTACAGCCAGGCTGGCCGAGTTGACTATACAGTGCGTAACGCAAAGACCTACGATCAGATTCGTGAGGCAGGTCTAGCGTACACTCTCGGCGACGATGTGTATTCATCGATGATGATGCAGATCTACAACGCGGCCCCTGCGGATATGGTAAGCGCGATGAACCGTGAGGCTATGCACAACAAGTTTGACTTCGTCGGCCAGATTTCTGCAAGGCTTGCAGAGATTGCTGCCAATCCCACTCCTAGTGAGGCAGAGGCCAAGCTTCTGGATGACGCCGTGTCAATTCTGAGGAACACTATCGGACGCATGCCGAATAATGATGCGAAGTGGATGCTGTACCTCAATGGCATTGCCGGTAAGCACGACCTTGCTTCTGAGATTCAGCGTGCAGATGTGGCTGACCGTCTGGGCTTCGACCCCAAGTCGATGGAGATGAAGCGTGAGCAGTTTAATGAGAATGCTATCAACGATGTGGATATGCACTTCAGTATGTCTGCTGCCGATATTTATGCCGCATCTCTTGGCGTAAACACTGCGCTGAAAGAGGCACACGCTGATATGTATGAATCTGTTCGTGAGCTCATAAAGGCTGTCGAAAAGACTTCTGGCAAACCGGCACGTCCATACGAGGATGTACTTCTGACTCTGAACCAGCTGTCTTCAAAGAACTTCGCTGACAAGGATAGATATATCCGTGATTATCTCCAGCCAATGTGGGATGTTATTCGCGCGGCAATTGCATATTACAATTCCGACAACTCGCAGAACCCCATCACTCTGGAGGATATGCAGCGCTATGTGATGCTCAAGCATGGCCTTGAGCGCAACGAGAAATTTGCCAAGAGGGATGCGCTTGCAAAATGGGCTGCATGGTATGAGTCCATGAAGGAAGCAATCAAGGAGAACCAGACAGTTAAGGAGGCTAAACTCAAGGCTGCTCAGGAGAGACTCCAGACGGCTCAGGAAGAGTTTGATGAGACGCAGCGTTTGTCAGGCATGTCTCCAAAAGCTGAGGCTAAGGCTCGTCAGAAGATTGCTATGCTGGAGGACGCTGTTAAGGAGGCTCAGTATGCATCTACTGCAGACCAGGAGAAGCTTGATCGCGACTACGAGAATCACAAGGCCGCTGTAGAGCGCGGAACTGATGCCTACTACAAAGAGAATCGTGAAAAGGATTACTCTGGCATTATGGCCCAGTTCTATGAGCAGAAGGCCGATGTCGTACGAATCAAAGGTGAAAGCCGCCAACACTTCCTGGCACGTAAGCGCAATGCAAAAGTGCCCAAGTACGAGAAGCTTCATGAGGCAGAAACAGAGGCAATGAAAATCGTTCGTAGGATTGAGGCTGACCTGTATGTGTTTAAGGAGGACGTCAAACACTACAATAAAATGAAAGGCGTTTCAGGCGCCGCGAAGGTTACTGGTGAGACAGATCTTGTGGACCTGCTGTGGGAAAAGATTAATGCCTGCACGAAGGAGACCCTGCGTCACCAGAAAGCTTCAGGTGTTATCAGTAAAGCACAGTACGATGCGCTGTCCGGTATGTTCGAATATTATGTACCTCTTCGTGGTTTCAGCGAAGGCCAGGCATCTGACCTGTATACCTACATGACCACCAGCGACAGCGGCTTCAATAATCCTATACTGAAGGCTAAGGGTCGCGTGTCAAAGGCTGAGAATCCTTTCGGCATGATTGCTTCTGCCGCCGAGTCTGCAATCCAGGAAGATAATAAGAACGTGGCCAAGATGGCGCTGTATTACTTCGTCCTGAATAGGGGAGGCAACGGTCTGATCGAGACTACTGACGCATTCTATTCTTTTGAAGGCAAGGATGCAAACGGCAAGTCTATCTGGGTCCCTCATTATCCTGACCTTACGGGCAAGTACACTGCGGAGCAGATCGAGAAGGCATGGGATGAACTGGAAGAGCAGATGCAAGCCAAACAGGCAGCTGGTCAGCCCGTTCGTCGCGGCCTTGCAAAGATTGACCTTCAGAACGCTGTCATCAAGGTGGGCGATGAGGTAGTACCCGAGCACATTATCAAAGTGAAGGTGAACGGTAAAGATGTGGATATGCTGATTAACAGCAACCCTCGTGCTGCGCAGGCTATCAATGGTCTGCTGAATAGCGAGGTGGTGAAGGATAACGAATGGTTCAAAAAATTCCTGATGGGCTGGAACAGACTTATGTCATCCCTGGCGACATCATTGAATCCGGCATTCGCAATCCCGAACTTTATTCGAGATGTTCAATACGCGCAGGTGTCCACATGGGTTGACCATGGTGCAGGCTTCACCATGGCCATGGACAAATACATTGCAAAGCTACTGCTGCCAGGTAGAATCTTCAGACTTGTAGCTATGGAAGGCGGTGGCAAAGGGCTCAATATCCGCAAGTATTGTCCCGAACTTGCTGGGCTCTATGAGGAATTCGTAGCGAACGGCGGCCCTACGGGTTATACCTATCTGACCAATAACAAGGAGTACGACAAGAAACTGGAGAAGTTCATGAAGACACAGAGCTCCAGAACTCGAAAAGCCCTGCACAACGCCTTCGAGATGTTTAATGATATTATGGAAAGTGTTGAGCTCATTACCAGATTCGCGGCCTATCTTGCTGCCAAGGAACAAGGTATGAGCATCGTTGAGGCTGTAAACGCTGCGAAGGAAGTGACTCTGAACTTCAATAGGAAAGGATCCGGCAAGGCTATCGGCTGGGATGAGGCTGCACAGTTTGCGCAGAGCGACAATGCTGTCATCAACTTCATGCAGCGCTCGGCTGTAATGCTGCTTTCTGCACCTGCAGCGCTTAAACCGCTGGTTATGTTCTACAATGCGGCCATCCAAGGCCTGACCAAGTTCTTCAAAATGTACGGCAAAGCCCCTGCCAAGATGACTGCAGTCTGTGCATTTGCTATGACAATGGGCGCAATGAATGCCCTGACTCATGCGCTCGCTGGCGGTGATGACGATGACGAGGTAAATGATTACTTTAACATCCCGTCATTCCTACGCCGTAAAGCCCTGTGCTTCGGCGGGTGGGGTGATGACAAGAGCAAGTATGTCGCCATGCCCATTGCGCAGGAGATTGCTCCTTTCTATGGACTGGGCGACCTACTTGTAACGTCAATGTTCTCAGTGGGAGGAAAGCCTAAGCTGTATCCCAATGCCAGACCTATGGCAGAAATAGCCAAGATGTTTGGCGAGTGGCTTCCTTTCAATGTGGGCGAGATTGTTGCAAATGAGAAAGGTATTGCACATGGCACAATGGAGGCTGTATTCCGTGGCGTAGCTGCTGCAAGCACGCCTTATTCGCTCATAACCAACAGGACGTTCTATGGCGCCCCTATCCATCCGGAGAATCGCTTCGAGACAGAGGAACAGGCCGGCCATGGCGCCAAGTGGCAGAAAGTGCGTCCCAAGACTGGCAAGGCATTCATCGAGATATCCAAGTTCTTGAACAAGGTATCTGGCGGCGACGATGTAGTAGGAGGCTGGTTTAATGTTTACCCTGACGATATCCAGTTCCTCTTTGACGATATCATGGGCGGTACAGGCAAGTTTGTTCAGCAGGTTATCACGTATGCTTCGAAGAAGGTTGCAGGTTCTGATATTCGTACGGATGAGATTCCGGTTGTCAGCAGGCTGATGACAGACACCATGGAAAAGAGTCATGGGTCGTATTATACCGAAATCTTCCGCTGGGCCGATCAGTCGCTCTCTCTGATAAGTGATGACGTTAAGAAGTATAGAGAGCTGTATATCGACAAGGATCCGGTTTATTCTAATGCTAAGAGTAAGGCCAATGCTGATATTGAGGCGCTGAAAGGTAAGCATGATAAGAAGTCTGAGAAACAGCGTAAGGCAGCGAGAGGAGCCTTGCAGATTCTCAATCGTATAGATCCAAAATTGTACATCCCTGCCAAGCGACTCAAGGAACCCATGATGCAAGTGTACCTGCAGCTGGATACAGCCATGACGGGAGATTATCTGCCGCCGCAGTTGGATTCTTTGCAGAAGGAAATCAAGAAGACCGTGGATCCGGAGAAGAGGAAACTTCTGATGGAGCAGCGTCTGATTCTCCAGAAGCGATTCGTTGAGGATCTGAACAAACGTCTTGATGCTCTTCGTTAGGGGTTAAGATAAAGTTGGAGTACGTGTTTGCTGGCCTACTTTTGCGCAAAAACAAAGAAGTATGCCAGTAAAACAAATACAGTTGCGAGGGATTTCGCGCACGCCTTCAGACCGCATGATTGCGGATGGGGGAGTGGCGGAGTCCCTTAATGTGTTCATCGACAACACAGAGTCAGCACCAGCTCTCCAACCCAATGATATAACCGCTGCCGAGGGCCTGCCTACAGACAAGAAGTATGACGTTCTGTTTATCCACAAGGGAAACGGCTACACGAATTATATCTGTCAAGCACCTACCGATGCCAGATATCGTGTTATGATTACTGACTATGAAGACGCTGATGATGTGAGTCGGCAAGCCGACTTGATAGTTGATGAGTGGGACCATATAATGCATGGCCTAACTACTGATGAAAGATGGAATATGAGGCATGGCTTGATAGATTGTGAACCAGACCTAATGCTCCCAGGTAGTTTCGCAACATCCGCAGAAGCAGAGGCGGCTTGGTATGATCTTGAATATGCATTATCATACCGCGGCTTCCAAATTGGAAATGCTGACTTCCCTTTAGAATCGTCTAAAACCGGTATTGGTGTGTGGGATAATGGCGAGTTCAAGCCTTTCCTCTCATTGGCTGAGAATGAAGTGTTCAAAGGTATCACCGCCGTGGGTAATACCCTGGTGATTAACACTAATAGTAACATATATTTTGTTTTGTACGAGACTGGGGATTATGACGTGCTGGGAACTGATGTGCCAATGCCGAAGATTAAAATTACAGCTAAAGATGCCGACATTCAAGATGTGCTCATTGACGAATATTCGGAAGATAAAAATTCCTGGGGTGATTCAATTTACACCAAGCGTCTATACGATGAGCAACCTAAAGCCGATCCCGAAGTATTATCGACGACAGACTTGATGAATACGGCTGCTAATCGTTGGACATATAATACAGATATCGACAAAGAGAAGAAACACTATGAGTCAATTCAGGATGTTATTAATGCAATTACCAATAAGATAAAGTTGCAGGACGGAGACAACGATGCTGTTGGACGTTATGGCTATCCTGTATGGGCAACGTATGGGGTCCATTTATATGATGATACTGTAATATTTGCGAACCCTGTCTTGCTTGATGGTATATACGAAAAGCCGTATTCTATTATACGTAGAACTCTTATTCCTGGGGAATCGCGCTCGAATCTTCTTATCAAGAGACATCACGCCTACACTATACAGTATATCCTTGAGAGCTTACCCGAGAATTGGGAGAAGTGGAAAGATCTGATTCTATCTGTCGAGATATATGTCTCTCCGATGATAGGACTAGATTTGCAGGATGCTAGATTTGCCCGCTGGAGGCCCCTCGATGATAAATATAACGGAATAACCAAGAGCTACGATCAATCTTATTTTTATCTCTCTGAGTATCGTACTCATTATGGAGAAATTGTTCTTGCGTCCAGAAAATCAGATAAGGGCACGTCTGAGGATTACCTTACACGACTTAAGGAGTCGATGCTGTATCGTCTGGAAACTTTCGAGTATGACACCTTTACAAGTACGCCTCAAGGCATACCGTATGATATAGATTCGGTCAAGAAGACGTTGACCGAGTATATTGTTACGCAGCCGGCACTCGATATGGGTACAGCCATGCAGATGTCAGACTATAACATTAGCATGATGTCAAATCTCAATCAAAGGTTGGTTGCAGTTACAGACGGTGAGGTGATAAAACACAATAAGCTATACCACACACTGGAGTCTTTCAAAAACATTGAAGCTACTGCTGCAGCAAAGTATCTGGACTGGTACGTACTTGTTGCCCAGACCGGTGGTAGCATACAGTATGATACACTGTCCGAGAAAATGGTCCTGCCTGATACCCGCGTGGAATCGGACGATAATAATTACACGGTCACTTATATCTACGAAGTGAAAACGGACAAGGGCCTTATTCGAGTGAAGGATAATCCCATTGCTTTTAATGGCCGAGATCTAGTGTATGCGGCTTGTGTTGCCCGTAGGTTTGCGGAGACCAAGAAGATTTACGCGGTCCTTCATAAAGAAGTAGCTGGCGAAATGGTTTACGTGGGTACACATACATATAATGCGGAAGAGCTCCCGTCCATGTTTTCAGTATTCAATGCGGAGGAGTCCAGAACACATATACTCAATGTCGGCTACGAGCAGATTCCCATTCCGGAGACAACGGTAGATTACGTCAAGACAAATAATGCCCTGATAGTGTCGAATGTTAATTCGGTATTTACATTCAACCTTGCAAACAAATATACGTTCCCATCGCCGATTATAGGGCTAGGCTTCGTAACCAAGCCACTCTCTCAGGGTCAGTTCGGTCAGTTCCCTTTGTATGTATTTACAGAGGGTGGCATCTATGCAATGGAGATGAATGTAGAGGGAACATTCGTCAACCAGCACATGATCTCTCGAGAAGTTGCCATTCCCGGTACAATCACATCCTTGGAGCAGGGTGTACTCTTCGCAACCGACAAAGGCCTCATGAGTATCGTTGGATCCGACGTGACCAACTTGTCACCGGATATGAACGGCAAGCACTATGTCCTGGAGGAGAGCGTGGCGAAAGCACTGTCACGTGATGACAACTGGAAGGACCTAGTTCCCATCCTGCAGGACAGTACTCCTTTTATGGACTTTGTGCGCACGAGCGGCAGCATGTTCGACTATGCCAATAGCCGTATCATAATGGTATCGTCAGAGGATCCTGGCTATCACTATCTGTTGAAGCTTGACACCAATACATGGCACAAACTCTCTTCGGATGTCGTAATCAAACGAATTCTGAATTCCTTCCCCAAAGCATACGCCCAGGTGGAACTGGCCGACGGCACAACGGCTCTGTATGACTATTCTCCAGAGCTTTCAAATATCAAGGCCCAGACCGGTAAGGGCGTAATCATTACGCGTCCGTTTGACCTTGGCGAGACGGATGTCCGCAAGTCCATCAACAGGCTGCTTGTGCGAGGCGACTTCGCGAAGGCTCATGTACAGCTCATCCTGCTAGGCTCTATGGATGGCCGCAAGTTTACATGGATTCCTGCACGTCATGGTAGCAGCTGGAAGTGTTTCCGTGCGATGCTCTTGCTGGACCTGGACAAGTATGAGAGAGTCTCGTATCTGGATATTGAATATGATTCTCGATTCATAAATAAACTTCGCTAAGGGTTAAGATAAAGTTGGACACCAAGTACACGGGGTTACATTTGCTCCATAAACCAGTAGAAGATATGAAAGAGTTCATGAAGAAATTTGTTGAAGCCTGCAAGAAGGCCTGCTCTTTTCTGGGGCTGTATGTCCTGAATGAAGTAGAGTCTGTTGCGCTTGCGATGGCTTGCTTTGGTAAGATTCACCCTCTGTGGGTGCCCATGTTGGCTGTTGTACTGCTTGCGTTTGTTGTACGCTTTGTAAAAATAAACCACTCTGTTGTTCCAGTCGTACAGTGGAAGAACTGGTTTGCAAGATTGATTTTCGGTCTTGTGCTTGGTTCCCTGATTGTAGTAATCTTAGCCTCTTAGCCATATGGAAAAGCGCAGTTTCATCTTCTATTGCTGTCTGACCGTCACAATCATTTTATTATTGTGGGGGTTCATCACTCCACCCAGGGGCGTTATCGATGGCAGCACCTTGATTGCGGGCAGTATCCTATTCGCCTTTGCAACACTAGATGCTGGCTTACGCGCCTTTGCCGAGGGAAGTATATTCAAGATGAAACATAGCGATACCGAGGTCGAGATCAGTAAGAATAAATAAGATAAACATATCGTGGTGGGTATGTCTTAAATCAAATCTTTACTTTACCTGGAGGGGACACTTCCCCTCCTTTTTCTATCTATGAACAAGTTCTATAAAATTCTTATTGCTATTGCAGTGGTGGTACTGATCGTTGAGGCTTTCCTGCTTGGCCGCCGCAGCGCACAAAAGTCTGAAGTTCGTGTCGATGTCAAAAGAGAAGTTGTCGAGCGTGTAAGGATTGATACGCTGCTGCAGCTAAAGCCGGTATACATCACTCAAAAGGTTGTAGATACCTTACGGATTTTGGTGCCGGTCACAGACACGGAGGTACAACCCGATGCGGATAGCTGTGCCGTGGATATCCCCATTGTGGAAAGAGTCTATAAGGACAGCACCTATCGTGCTGTGGTTACCGGTTACAATCCAGAGCTCAAGGAGATTGAGATATACAGGCCGACAATCCTCCGTACAGAAACAATCACGAATACTCTGAAGCCCCGTTTCAACTTCGGTGTCCAGCTTGGCATCGGCCCTACCTACGGATTTATCAATCGCAAGTTGGATGTTGGCGTGTATGCTGGAATCGGATTCCAATACAATTTCTAAGGGTTAAGATAAAGTTGGGTCCGCCTCTGGGCGCTGTAATTTTGCCGCGTTTAGAAAAAAGTTACAATGATCAGCGCCAGAAATAAGTATATACGCCGTACGCCTGCGAAGCACTTGAACACAGTCGAGGAGCGTAATGACAAGCTCGCCAACAGGGATACTGACCTGCCGATGCTTGCAAGGATAAAAGCAATTTGGTACTCGCATGATGATATTCGCAGAGCAGGCACTCGTTTGAACCGCTTCGCCTATGGCGACCAGTGGGGAGATCCGATTGAAGTGAATGGTAAGACCATGACATATCGCCAGTATCTGAAGAGTACCGGCAACGTGGTTTTGCAGACAAACCAGATCAAAAATAAGATTGAGACCATTGCTGGCGTGGTGGCCAAGGAGCAGAATGGACCAGAGGTTAGTGCTCGCGATGAAGAGAAGCAAATGTATGCTCAGGTGGTGACTGAAGGCTTGAAGGCCAACTGTGACATCAATATCATGCAGGTGCTTTATGATAAATACATGAAAGCACTTGGCATATACGGCATCGCGGCAAACTATGAGGGCTTGGAATACTTCAAGGGCGAGATGGATTCTGTCAGCGAATTTATTGAACCTAATACGCTTTTCTTTGAGAGTAACATGAGTGACCCCAGGGGCGAGGATATCAGTCTTATCGGCCGCTTCATGGATTTGCCGCGCAGTACATTGCTGGCGAAGTTTTCTCATAGCACAAGAGATTACGATGTGCTGAAGTCTATTTATTCTGAAGCCTTCGACCTGTTTGCGCGTCAGCGCTCCATTCAGGCAACGGACAAGATTGATGAGTTGGAGCATTCGTTCTCTTCACCTCAGGATCCTACCAAGTGCAGGGTCTTTGAAGTATGGACAAAAGAGTGCCGTCCCAAGATTCGCATGCATGACACCCAGGCTGGCGTGGAAACCATAGTGGACTACAATGACCATAAGTACAGGGCCTGGGCTAAGGCAGAGAACGAACGCAGGATTGCTGATTTTGTAAAGATGGGTTGGCCCGTGGACGAGGCTCCTCTGATTCTTGGCGACGGTTACGGCCGCGACGAGCTGGAGAAGAATGGTCTATTCTGGGAGGAGTTCTGGTATTTCCGCTTCCTGGCTCCTGATGGCACCGTTCTGATGTCTGGCGAATCACCTTATCCTGACAGGAATCACCCGTTCACACTCTTGCTTATCCCTTTGACCGGCGGCAAAGTGTGCGGCTACCTTACGGACGCAGTCGATCACAACATAGCTATGAACCGTGCTCTTGTGCTCGATGACTGGTTGAAGCGCAGCGGAGCCAAGGGCGTTACTGTAGTTCCCAAATCAATCGTCCCCAAAGACGTTTCTTTCGAGCAGTTTGCAAAGAGCTGGACAACCATTGACGACCTCGTGTTTGTCGATATCGATGAGACCAAGAAGGACCTTATGCCCAAGGTATTCTTCAGCCAGAGCAATACCTTTGACGTGGCCAAACAACTTGATACGTTGCACCGCTTGATGGAGAACTCCACTACTGTGAACGATGCTATCCAGGGACGTGCCGCCCACGCAGGTATGTCAGGCAGTATGTACGCGCAGATGGTGTCGAATTCATCAACTCCTATCAGCTCTCTGCTCACCAGCTTCCATATGTTCCTGCGTAGGATATATCTCAAGAAGATGTCCAACATGCTTCAGGAATACACACTTGACCGTTGGGAGAGAATAGCAGGACCATTGTTCAAGGATTCGCTTGAGACGAAGAGCCTTGACCTCAAAAAGATTGCAAATATCCAATACGACGTTGCTGTGATTGATAACACCAATACTGCAACATATCGCGAGAAGGACGAGGAGGATCTGCAGGCGCTGCTCTTCAATAAGATTATCGCTCCTGAGGAATACTTCAAGCACTCGAACAAGTCATACGCCAAGTTGATTCTTAAGGACCGTCAGGCGCAGCAGCAGGAAGATAACGCCTCTGCGCAGGTGATGGCGGGCGCTCAGCGTTCGGGCGGTGGCGAGATGAAGCCGGAAGGGGAGATAGTCCCCGGCGCTCCCGGTCTCGCTCCAGATGTACAAGTTAATAATGGCCGAGCCACGATTGTTAAGGAATAATCGTTGATTCTTCTTCATAAGTTTTCTTTTTGCTTAATACCTGAACCCCATCTCATTCTTCGGCCGATGAGAGGGGGTTCTTTGATTAGATAAGTTTTGCTGCACGGAGGCGATTCCTGATGAATGCCTTGCGGCGGATTTCTATCGCACGCTTATCCATAGCTTGATTGCCAGCAGTATCAGGCGTGTGGTACCAGCACTCATTCTTCAGAGTCTGGAGCGTGAGTAGACGGCCATGATATCCCCACAGTCCTTTGGCTCTCTTGAACCCGGCCCTATTGTATGTGATGAGCCTGTTGGTGCGGAAAGGCTCCGACACAACATAGATCATCCAGCCCTCGCGACGGTGACGTTCGTCGGCCTTGCGCATGGTTGTCTTGTAGATGTAGTTTGCCCAGGCGGTGACAAAAAGCACCGCGAGGTTCCTGCGAATGGATTTGAGTTTTTTGAGAATCTTTTTCATTGTATTAATATAATAAGTGTTGACGTTAAAGTGCGGCAAGGTTGTCATTGCTGCTAGTTCTTTGCTTGCTGGTGGTTGTGCGCTTAATCCACTGAGGCATTGGCATCTCCTTGAACGCAATCCACAGAAGGATAGCTGTGGCCATCAGCACGTCATCATGCTTGCGGCCAGGCGCTGTATACTTTCCATGGTCTTCGATATAGATGGCCAGCTCGTTGGTGCAGAGCTTGCTCGGCTCTCCCCACAACTTGTCACGCACACATGTCTTCAGGTGATCAATAATCTTCGGCTTGGTGCTGGTGTTAGTGTGGAATCCATAGTAGCCCGTGGGCGTGTCTGTCACTTTGTCTTCCGGTGCGTGTCGGCGGTACAGGTTATCATATATTCTAGCGATGATGTCGAGGATGTACTCGAAACCATCTCCACCGGTGTCGCGGTTCTTGTCTTTGGTTTCAAGCGTATTCGACTCAATCACGAGCTTGGCGTGGCCGTACCACTCGGCTAGACGTACTGCATCGTACGCCAGGCGGTCATGGTCCACATGATAATGCATCTCTGCCACGATGTTGGGACGTGCATCCAGACCAAACTCCTGCATTTGGAACAGGCGATCCAGGACTCGTATACTCGAGAAGTCGGAAGTCTCGTTCGGTCCACCGATATCCACGGCAACAACGTAGCGGTCCGAGATAGGGGAGTCGTCGGGCTCCTCCCATATGCGCAGGTTGCCTCCGCTATTGGGAACAAACTCAATATCCTTGAGAACATCCTCTCCCTCATGCGCAGCACTGATAAGGTCGCCAACCATGACAGGGTCCGTACACTCGTTTGCGATGGCCGCCACTTCGAAAGGGTCGAATACCAGCTGGCCTGCAGTTATGAATGCCTGCTCTGCTGTGGCCGGTGACTCGTTGCACACCTTGGAGAAACTCATTCTCAGGCGGCGGTAGCGATACCAGTTGATTGCCTCGAATGTGGCGCCAAGCGTCCATAGCCACCAGTAGTATCGGCCGCTATCACGCCATTTGCCGTTGGGTGTATTGTCGTTGCGATGCTCCCAGAGCCACTTGATAAACTCTTCCTCCGTCTCGCCTTTGAGCGGTCGAACATCCCACTTGATGTAGTAGAAAGGAATGAAGAGTCGTACGAGTCCTCCTTCGCCCACTTTGTCGAATGCTTGCATCCACTGGTCGTGGAAGAAGTCGTCGGCACTCTTGGCTGTTGACTCGAACACCTGCATATTCAGCTCACCGCCAATCATACCGCCCTGGATGTCGGCAATGATATCGTCCGGCCTTCGCTCAGGAGTGTCCGGCCATACACCCACCTCGGAGTAGTGTGCTCCCGAGATATCTTTTGAACGGCACGAGTCTGGATTCTGTGCTGTGCCAAGAAATATCATACCGGGTAGGACCTGGTTGTTATTGCTATCCTTGATAGCAAATGCATGGCCTGTCGTGCCTACTTGTGCAAGTTTGAGCTTCGTATCGTCTGGAAGTCCCAGATCCCATGCAGGATATGTATCCATCGCATTCTTGAGCATTGTCAAGATGGTCTCGGACGCAGACTGCTCGTGCGCCACAATGGCAAATGAGTGATAGCAATCCCAGTGACACAGCAACCAAGTCTGATAGAAGAAACAGAATGTGGATCCACCCCATTGTCGGGCTTTCAGGATGATAAGGTCTATTTCCTCACCGGCCTTGCGCATCTGTTCGCAGAGGCTCAGAACCATGAGCTGCGCCAAGTTCAGTACGAAAGGCCTGCGTGCTTTGCGGCCCTTGCCTCCCTTGATCTTGATTTGAATACAGCAGAAGGCCCAGGCGCAGAAGTCATACTTGTTTCGCAATCGTCGGAGCCGTCGCTCGATCTCGAAGTGAGTCGGGATGTCGTCCTTCCACTTGTGCTTCTCGATAAACTTGTCAATACCACCAGCCTTGACAATATTCTTGATCAGTGGTAAGTTCATCATTTCTTCCGGAACCCACTGCTCAGGTACTGCATAGTCAGGAATCCGGAGAAGGACGCGCTTCTGCCCTGTGAAGTCGGCGATACCCTCTCCGGTGATAGGATTGTACTTTGCCAACAGACGTGCCCATCGCCGCCTGTTTTCCTCCTGCAGATTATGTAAGATATCTTCCGGCATCAGACATTAGCGATGTGTATTTCCTATGAATTGAAGCGCCTATTATTCCAAGCGCGAAGGCTGCAATATGGGTTATGGCTGATATCTGTGGCAGAAAGACCATTGCTACAGTGACAATGATGAATACCATTGTCTCCTTCTTGCGCCACCATGGTGAGCGTAGGCTGGGCGTTCCGAGGCCGATATATGCATACAGAAAGTTGGATACGCCGATACAAGGCCTAAAGTAGGACAGGGCGTAAACGGCGATGGCTATTGTTGCTGCGGAGAGTATCTTCCACCATTTGATATTCTGCGGACGGAGAATACTCCACGTGGCAAGACAGTTGGCGGCAAGATGCCACAGCGAGGCGTGAAAGAAACTGTACAGCACGGCCTGCCATATGAATGAGGCGGTCATGTACCACTGAGGGATACCCAGGACGATGTATATCAGAACAAGCAGCACGATAACGAAGTACCTCATGTCTCTACCTCCTTACTCGTTCTGCTTTCAACTGACGTGTGATGATTGCGCGGATACGTTCTACACCGAGGTAGAACTCTGGAGCCGGCTGATTGCATATAATCATCAGTACGTCCAGGCGTGTCAGCTCGCAGTCAGGATGCTCCTTGCGGTATTTATGATAGTCGTCTACAAGCTGGAAGATGCGTCTGCGCGAACTCTCGTGCAGTTCGTCCAGAGTATCACCCTTGGCCAACCTTCCAAAAAGAATGGATGCCGTTGAGGCTTCGATATAGAATTGTGGTGCAGTCGCGTTGTGAGCTAGATATTCGCAGGCCTCTCTGATGCTTGAGAAGTGATGTTCGCGATTGGCGCTCTTGTACGCCTTGTAGAGTGCAGAATCTCTTAGTTCCTTCAGTTCTGTGTCTTTCAATCAATGCTGGCATAACAAAGTTACATTTCTTAGGGTTAAGATAAAGTTGGACACCAAAACCGCTGGATTACATTTGTCGCATAGAATGATAATTTAAAATCAATTTAATATGGCAAAGACTGATAATCAACAAGTTACCGACTACCGTGCGGAACTGATGGCTCGTGCCAAGTCTAGATTCCCCGACAGGAACTTTGATGGCAAAACGGGCGAAAACGGCGAAATTATCGAACCTGGCGAATCTCTCGAAAAAGCTATTTTCGACATTTTTGCTGAAGGGGACACAAGGAACAAAGAGATCCAGGAACTCATAGACTCTGACCCTGAAATCCGAACACTTATTATGCACATGCTGCGCACCAAGAATGCACGTCGCGCAGTTGCTTCTACATTCGGAGACAATGTTCAGGACGCGTTCAGTGAGGAGAATCTCAATAAGAATGCGGAAGACCTTGAAGGCTGGCGTCAGCGCAAGGCAGAGAATGATGATCTGACTGCCAAGGCCAATGAAAACTGGGAGCGTGTTCTCAATGAGATGGACGCCTGGGGAGACAAGCAGGGGATTGACGACCAGAGAAAGGCCGACATCATTGCACGCCTGCTGATTATCACTGCCAAGGGCCAGAGTAACGACTTTACCGAAGAGGACTTTGATACAATCAATAAAGGCCTTGACTATGACGGCGCCGTAGAAGGCGCTCGCCAGGCTGGTCTTGTAACAGGCCGTAACGAGCAGATTGAGGCTCGCCGCCAGAGTCGTGCTAACTCCGCACAGCTTCCTCCCGTAATGCGTGGCCAGGGTATCTCAGTGCCCGAGCAGCGCGAAGAGAAGAAGAAAGGATTCTGGGCCGAGGACTAAGTAGTAAAACCATAATCTATAATATTATGAAATTGTTCAACTTTCTGAAAACCCACAAGCTTAGCTTCCTGTCATTGGCTCTTGTGGTTTGCGCAGCGGCACTGGGTGCTGACTCCGCCTTTGCAATGGCAGTTGTTGAGGAGGTCGACCCCTCTCCCGCTCCTAACCCCTCAGAGAAGATTGAGGACCGTCGCGATGGTGACGGCAATCCTGCTGAGCAGCCTGAGAAAGACGAACAGGGCAACAAGACCCAGCAGCCTGGCCGTGCCGTTACAAGGACTGACCTGCGCGATATGCGTCTGCTCTCCGACGACTTCAACAAAGATGTCGATGAGTTCCGTCGCTGGCGTTTCCCTGAGGAGACTCTCTTCCTTGCGCTGTGTACTCCTGTCAAAGTTAATGACCCTGTATACAAGCATGGCCATGTGGGCTCTACCGATCTCGACGTTATCTATGTAGGTGAGGCGCCTTTGAAAATCGGCAAAGCATCTGGCGCATCGTCAGAGTACAATGCCACTACTCAGGTTCTTACCGTAAGCGCGTCAATGTTCGAGAATGTTAACCAGTTCATGCCTTTCGGTACTGCAACCATCGAGGGTACTATCGGTTACGAGAAGACAGATGACGGTTACGTTCCCAATGGTGAGCTCGGCGTGTTCATCGAGAAACACGAGGTGGATGGCGATGTAGTGAAGATGTATGTCATCAACCCTCCTATGGCTGGCAACCCTCTTTCTGAGATTCCTCCCCAGGCTGTATTCCACGTAGCTGCGCCTGCTTGTGCTGAGTCTCAGATGCATGTCAACTCAGATGCATTCAACCCTGTAGCTGCTGAGGATACTCTCCAGAAGAAGATAGCTACTCTCGTTGTGACTAAAGCTTCTGATGAGGCAGATACCAAGTTCGACTTCAAGACCAAGAGCCAGAAGGCCTCTGTCAAAGAGAACTTCAAACGCAAATGTGCTCGTTCGCACTGGAACGGTACTCCTTTCCGCCGCCAGGTATTCGTGAAGGAGACAGGTAACCGTGAGGAGGTATTCGGCGAGAAAGGTATCCTTCGCCAGATTACCAAGCACCTCGGCTTCCCTGGCGAGTTCGGCGACGATACTCTGCTTGCAATGACAACCCTCATGTTCGGTGAGAATGCTTCTAACGATCATGCACAGGTATTCTGCGGTAAGAAAGCCCTTACCCGTCTGATCAAGCTTGTGAACTCTAATCCCAAGTACAAAGACGTCGGCAAGGTTGAGGTTAACGAGTATGGTGTCAAGATCCGTAAGTATGCGGACAACTTCGGTACTCTCGAGTTCATCTGGGCACAGATTCTCGATGACCTTGGCAAGAGCGACTACATGGCTGTTCTCGACCTTGAGCACGCTGAGCGTCCTTACATCAGCGACAACAAGGAGACAGAGCGTGACATGTCTAAGACCGGTGAGGCTCGTGAGGCTATGGAGTACAACCTCGTTCGTGAGGACTGTATCACTCTTAAGGGCCATAACTCAATCCTTGTATATCCCGCGGCTCTCGCTACAGCTGCAAGCAGGCTTAACCCTAATGCTACAACCTATGCAACATGGATCGATTCAGAGAACCTTCCTAGCGACAAGACTAAGAAGTATCTCCTGATGAATGCCTGTGGTGGCTTCGATGAGAACACTATCATTGAGTTCGACGCTGATTTGAATCAGTGGAAAGTATCCGAGGGTGAGATTGCGCTCGCCTAGTATGTAAACAGTAAGGAGGGGAAATCCGTCCCCTCCTTATCTAATAAACATATTTCACTATGACCAAGATTTACGAATATACAATCAGCACAGTAAATACGGCACAGGTCCCCGTGACTGCCGGCAAGGCATACCTAGTCCTGCACTTTGAGCGCGGACAGCGTGGTACTGTGGGCCAGTCCCAGTGCCCCACGTATGTAAGCCAGAATGAGATTGAACAGATTATCATCGAGAAAAGTGAACTCTTCAAATCTGGTGCAATCCGTTTGAAACGCCAGTATGGCTCCGACGAATCTGCCGCTGCCAAACCTGCGCCTGCGAAGGCCCCGGCTAACAAAGGAAAGGGCAAACTTGCCGACCCCGTGCCTGTAGAGCCGAAAGATATCCCTGCCGAACCTAAGGGTAATGACCCTATTCCAGTAGAGACTCCTGATGAGGCAGAGAATCCCATTCTTGACAGTTTCGCTGTTGAAGACGCAGAGAAACTCCCTGAGATTACCTCAAAGGCCGACCTGATGAAATTCCTCAAGTCGAAAGGCGCCAAAGCAACAGACCTGAAGAGTGACGATGCAATCAAGGCATTCGTCGCAAAGAAAGGTCTTGAAATCCCTTATATCGAGTTCTAATCGTCATGGCATATCCCCTTACTACAGATAATATCATTAAGGCTGTTCGTCATAAGCTTGACGAACGGAAGATCAGCCTGGATGAAGAAGTTATAGAATACGGCGAATCAACAGACAATGAGAGCCTGGATCGCATCATCAAGATGCTTTCCGCTGAGGCTATCAATACTGTTCACCGCCTAGCGCCAGCACCGATGCTGGAGCCTACACAGACTATTACTTCTGCCGTTCCCACCGTGGAACTGCTTGCCGATGATATTCTCAACATCAAGCTGGAACAGCCTGAGAGTGAGGCGTCGAGGTGGGCTAACCCTTTCTTGAGGCTTGTTGCGTGCAGACCCAAGAATACGGGAAGGCTGATTACCGATGTTATCCCGGAGGACTCGCCGGAGGGGCGTATGCAACTGAACGAGTATGTACGCGGCACATGGGATGACCCCAGGCTCATACTCCTGCAGGGATGCAGTGCTATGGAGCCTGAGTTCATCCTGTATGGCTGCGGTGGAAAAGAAGAGTCTGCGGACTCTGCCCAGGCAGATATATCAGCATCCGACTATCTGAAGGAATTCAGTTGGGTGGAGCAGTATATCAGCCAACCCGAATCAGAAACATATCAGGTCTCGTACCAGCTTCTGGAGAACTATATCAACCAGATAACCGGTGCGGTCCTGTCAGTATATAAGAACGCCGATCAGGCGAATCATTTTTTCACTCTCGCTAAAACATTCTAGTAATGAATCAGTTTGTCCAGGGGACAATCATCCCGGTCGTGTGGCGCTTCGAAAGACCCAACGGCAATAAATTCTTCATATCGATATACGATATCACTTTGCAGCTCATACATCCGCGTGGTGTAGAAAACATCATGCCGGTGGTAGGTGATGGCTTTATCACGTTCACGCTCATGCCGCAGTTGCAGAAATCCCTGGGCAAGTATAGCCTTAGGTTGAGCGCCAGCCTTAATGGTGAGCAGGTGCTGCGATGTGAGCAGAAGGATTTTCTGATGATCACATCAAAACGGTATGCTTCCACCGCTGTGGAGATGATGGCGGATGCGCCGACAGTGGAACTGCTGACCGTCGCCGAGTTCGGATTGTTCGGTGATGGCATCACAGCCGACGAGGTCCAGGCCCTGCTCAAAGACAAGGTTTCCAAGTCCTACGTTGATGCATTGATTGAGTCCGAGGCTGAGGATAGACAGCTGTCCATCATGGAAGTCAACAATGACTTGAAGTCCGAGGTTAACCGTGCCAAGGCCATGGAGAATGCTCTTATGCAAGAGCACTCCGAGCTGTACGGGTCAATAATGCAAGAGACGCAAAGAGCCGAAGCAGCAGAGACAGCGCTCCAAGAGAAAACCAAACACATTTCTTCCGATGGTGAGGATACTACAGAGGTTACTGGAGACTTCGTTGTCAACGGTATGAACATTGTCGATTCTATTGGAGACCTTGAAGATAAAACTGACAGCATCATCGAGGATGTAAACCAACTCCAAGGCTATACCGGATATGTTGCCAACATTGCAAAAGGTGCCGAAGACACTGCAAACAAAGCCAAAGCTATCGCTGAAGGCAAGGCAACTGGCTATGTGTTCAATACCGTGGCCGACATGAATGCTTGGATTACGCAGCACAAAGCTGGATTACACCTTGGCGATAACCTCTACATTCGTGATACAAATGTTCCCGATTATTGGTGGGACGGCACACAAGCACAGGAACTGGAAACACAGAAAGTTGACCTTGATGATTACTACACCAAGGCTCAGAGCGATCAAGTCTTTGAGACTATCTTAAACTCACAGCATACGAGCGAGAATCTCTGGTCTGCCATTGAAGGTATTGAAAGCACTTGCAGTGCACGCACAGAGGCTTTGGCAACAGATATCGCTGCGCTTGAAAATAACAAGCAGGATGCCCTCGTAGCCGGAGACAACATCTCCATAGAAGGCAGTGTCATTTCATCAACTGTTGGTGGCAATGTGGACTTTGAAGAAGAGCCAGTAACTGGCGACATTCCTGAGATCCATGTGATACCTGATGCTCCCGTAGATGGCAAACAGTATGCACGCAAGGATGGTACCTGGAGCGAGGTGCAAGGCGGTTCTTCAGACTGGGAACTGCTCGTAGATAATACTACCACCGAAGTTGTATCATCTATATTTCATCAGTTCGAGGATGAATATAAAGAGTTTGTTGTCATCGCCTCAAACCTCCAGAATGCAGGCACAGCAGCAGGGCCGCAAATATACTTCGAGTTAAGACAAGATACTTCTGGAAATACGGGAATATTAACAGCCGCCACCCCCATTCAGGCATCCACTACAGCATATCAAACAACTTTCGTTGCGAGGATTACAGTTTTGCTCGGCTATCTGTTAGGTAGTATTTCGATTAAAAACAATTTAAATAATCTTGCAGGGAGTCAAAATATGACGCATAGGGAGATGGGGACTTTACACATGAATGCTCTTTGCATACACTTGGCGAATGCGGCTGTTAATAAAATCGCCTCTGGTTTCAATTATCAAATTTATGGTAGAAAGTAATATGAGATTATTCGACAACGGCATCTATCGTGATGCCACACCCGAAGAGGTGAAACAATACGAGGCAATGAGCCGCAATCCGCAGATAGAGATTGAGCAATGCAAATCACTGCTCTCTCTCTCTGACTACAAGGCAATCAAGTATGCCGAGGGCGAAATATCTGCCGAAGAGTATGAGCCTATCCGTTTGGAGAGGCGTGCTCTCCGCATAAGAATCAACGAACTTGAACAGGAGATTGGATTATGACAAAGATCGGAAACTTTATAAACAAGCAGAAGGAGAAGTTAGTCCAACTTCTTCCTTACAATGCTGTAATCAATCCGGTGACACGGAAGCCGCTGGACAGAGAACTTACCGAATTGAATCTCAAAGTTGGTGAGTTAGAGACCTCAAAGCAGGACTCTCTCACCCCCGGCTCTGGCATCACCATTGAGGACAATGTTATATCCGCAACGGGTATTCCCGACGCCCCCGTAGATGGCAAGCAGTATGCAAGACAGGATGGCGCATGGGAAGAGGTGAAAGGAGGCGGAGGTGGAAGTACCACTTTGGAGCAGATAGCAGACATCACACTTTCGGAAGAAGTCAAAGTGGTAAATGTAGCAACAACAAAAGACTACCATAGAATTCTGTTCCTTTTAGACCTAAAAGCCAATACTGCGGGTACAAGCAACTGGTTTCAGATGTATTTCAACGAAAAACTTGTACAACAATTTTCATCCTTTGTACCAACTACCGGTGCAAAAAAGGCATACTTTGGCCTTGAAAAGCACGGAGATTTGTGGATACCTTCAATTGCTATTATTAACAATCAGCCTACCCAAGACTATCTAAATTCGATTTTGTACTCAGGACTTGTATATAGTTCTTTTGCAAATATCACTGAGTCCATCAATTCCATAAGTTTGAAGTCTAATTGGGCAGAGTTTGGTGTAGGCAGTCAATTTAGAATTTACGCAGAATAAGTTATGGCAAGAATATATGACAATGGCATCTATCGTGATGCCACACCCGAAGAGGTGAAACAATACGAGGCAATGAGCCACAATCCGCAGATGGAGATTGAGCAATGCAAATCACTGCTCTCCCTCTCTGACTACAAGGCAATCAAGTATGCCGAAGGTCTGCTGACCGATGAGGAATACGCACCTATCAAGGCAGAGCGACAGGCACTCCGTGACCGCATCAACGAACTTGAAAAGGAGTTGTAAACTCACCGAAACCCAAACACAATATGTTAGTATTGAAATCTACATATTATCGTATCCCTTCCAAGAATCCACTGCACTATTTTGTGAAATGGTGGTATTGTGATTATGTTGAAAAGGGTAAACGAGTATTTAAGTTAAAGGTATTCGGTAAGTTCCAACAGATGCTTGCAATGTGGATATACGGCTGTATTGAAAAGGATACCACTTTCTTAGTGCAATAAAACTCACCGAAAACGGATAGTTTGGAAAGATAGGAGGGCAGGCTCATACTGCCGCGACTGCGA
>JAZRYU010000046.1:0-10870 GCA_045600885.1 Prevotella sp. | reverse complement strand
TTGCCAAATACGAGGTGATGCTCAGCGCACTGGAAAAGTACGAGGAAGCCGCGTAATCAATATGTATAACGTATTAACCATCTAATCAATAAGTTAAATCAAATAAATCTACCTTTCAAAGGGTGGGAAACTTTAGTTACTTATTTGGCGCAAAATTAATAAAAATAAATGATAATATGTAATAAAAACAAAGAATCTGTCAGATTTAACTAAATTTATAATGATATTTGCAGAATTTTAGGGGTTTCAGTAGCCAAGTAGAGGCTATTTTTCCGTACATAGAATGAATAAGACGTACAGTTTGTGAAATTCACAGATTGTACGTTTTGTTTTCACATAGTGTTTGTGAAACCTTTTCAAAACTCCCTACCTTTGCAGCGTCAAACAAACAAAAGACCCCAAGAAAACGTAGGGCGAGGATTTGGCTTTCCCTTCGGCCGCCGAGCTAAACCTTCCGAGCCGCGATTCAGGTTTTTATCCTCACAACGGCTCAGAAATCTTCGCCCTACAAAACAAATTAAAACTCAAAACATTAAACCTAAAACTAAAAAAGCAAAAACTCAAAACCAATTTACATTATGAAAAAGTTTAGCAATCTCTTCGGAAACACCAAAGTAATGGCACTCTCTGGTCTCGTAGGCATGTCAACAGTTTTCGGTCTTTCAAGCTGTCAGGACGACTACTTTGAAGATCAATCAAATATCCCTGTTAACAAAGCTCAGGACAAGAACAACGAGAATGTCAATGACTCAGTTTTTGTATATGACAACGATTTCAACTATGACAATTATGGTATTTCTTCTCCTGACCAGTATGTCAGCCCTGTTGGCTACAACGTTGGCAGCATGGTACAGAGCCGCGCTGCTGCAGATGACTTTGCAAGTCAGCTTCTCTTGTTTGCTTCATCAAAGCTTACTGAAGTCACTGGAAATCCTGCCGCATACGCAGTAGAGTTTACTTTGAATATGCTTCTTGACAATGGTGATAACCCTGTTATGACGCAACTGGAAACTCTGAACAATAATGTTGACTCTCTGACCAAGCTTACAAATAAGCTCACAAACTTTGTAATTGATTCCGATTTCTCTGACAAATACAAAAAGCACCGTTTAGCAGTCAGCATCCTTCAGACGATGAACTGCACACACTTCAATTCTTACAACAAATATCTTAAACAGGGCAACAAGGAAGCTGCAAAAGCAGTCCTCAACGAATGGGCAGTACAGGATGCAGGTGATTTCAAGGCTCCTTATGCAGTTCTGCACTTCCTTGAGTCAACAATAATGCCTTGCTACTCTAATGGCAAAGATATCACAAATATATATGATTACTGGGTGTTCAACACAACTCCTTGGGAGCACGAAGGTTATGACAAGCGCGACGCTCTCCGCTGTGGCGACATTGTAGTGGGCTTCACAGGCTATATGCTTGCCAGAGCATACTTTGAGCAGGAAGGATTGGTAGATCATACTACTACCCTCAAGAATCTTGACAATGACTTCAAAGAATTCCTCTCATTCTACAAGGAAAGATCAAAGGTAGAGCGTCACAACGACCGTATCGTCTGCCAGATTAAGGACGCAAATATTGTCTTCCATAAAGATATTTTTATTCGCGATATGTTCAATCATCCTTGGATTCAAAAAGAATATGAAACCCTCTCTCAATTTATGTACTTCTCTCCTAGACCAGAAATGGTTACATCTGTTCTCGATCGTTCTCTCTCAAGCAAGGAGACAGAAGCCATCTTCAACTACTATAATCCAAAGGATATGAACGGAAAGTACAAGAATGCTACTGTGAAAACCATGGAGCAAATCATGAAGGAGGCTGGCTTTGAACTTGATAAACTTCAAAGTGACAAGAAGCATGTCATGACACTCCAGGACGGCGGATGTCACAGGGTGGAAGAAAGCTGGTTCAACCGCAATTACGACTTCTACTACAACAAGGTTGCCATGGTCAATCAAGACAATCTTTTCCGTAACGACTTTAAAGTTGGATGCATGTGGCAGGCATCAGGCAGTACATGGAAGATTTTCCACTGGGATCACTACTCTGCAGGCGACTGCCAGTTCTTCCACACCAACATTGAAAAGCGCTATGAAAACATGATGCCATTCTAAACGGAATCGCAAAATAGTTTAAACTTAAAATAAGAGCGAAACTTTTCATAAATATAATGTTAGCCATCCGTTGGTAGCCCAAAAGAAGCACCAGCGGATGGCTTTTTGTTGTAAATATACGAAAATCGTGTCTATTAGAGGCCTATTTTCTTTACGTTCTTTTTGAATAGTTGAATGATCGCAACATGTTCCTCCTGAATAGTAACCTGCTTATTCCAGCTTTGTCCAACGCATAACCGATCATCAAAGAGCCTATTGTTGCAAGGGCAATAACAATGATACAGTAAGTTATGATGTGTCCATTTTCAATCAGGCTGCGCAGCAAATGCTTTGATAATAGTGTGAACAGCGGATGGAAAAGGTATATGGGCAATGTGTTGCCCCCGATGTAACCGATGATACGACGTGCTTTAAGGGGAATCCTCTGGGAATACCAAACCAAGGACGTTATCGTGCAGATGCCGAGCAGTATGCTGAAGAACGACAACTGAGCGGCGTATGCCTGATTGTTGCAGATGCCATACGATAATGTTACCACAGCGATAGGTATTGCCATAAATGAACCGCTGAACATGCACAGCAAATGCTTGAACCTGTTTCTTGCAATGACGCCCATGAAGTATGCAAGCGGAGACAAGACACCGAGCAAAGGAGTGTAGTATGAGAGTGTCACACCAATGAGCATGGATGACGATATGGCGATGTCTGTTTCAAGGTAACATGATAACCGATGTGACAGATAGTATATGCAACTGCAGATTATCATCGTATGCAAATACCAATACGGGCCAATGGGATGCAGAACCAGTCTGTCCAATATCACTGTTGCCGTCAGTTCTGTCACACCATCCCTCACAGGAAAGTAATAGGATAGTATGATGTATGCCGTTTCAAAGATTGCGTACATCATCAGCATTCCATAAAGGTAATGCGCAAATTCTCTCCACGTTTTCCTGACATTGAACAAATAGCCAGTGATGAAGAGAAACAGTGGCACAATGAACGCTAGGATGGCATTCTGCACATTGGGATACGAATCCTTGAAGGGAGTGCAGTGGATGAGTATTACAAGGAATATCAGCAGACATCTGATGATGTTTATTTCCATGGTGGGGGGACTTGCTACTTTATTATTACCTTTTTGTTACCAATGATATAGATGCCTCTTTCTGGAATAGACCGTAATCGGCGACCTTGGAGGTCGTATATCAAGGATTCATTTTCCGTGCTTGTCCTGTTTATGCCAGTTGAGAGTTCATAGAGTGGGGATTGATAGACAAGTACGTTGCCTTCCCAACAACGAAGCACGCATGAAATGCTATCCTCGTCTTCTTCCGGCAGCAGTATGCAATGTTCCCAGAGAAAGTTGCAAATCTTTTCTTCCTGATCAAGACCGAAGTTCAGTAATACTTCCGGTTCGTTGTCGGCATTGACCATGTAAATCTTACGCCCCTCTTCAAATATGACCTTCTTGGCGCTGAATACAGTAGAACAAACCTGTTTGCAGATGCGGTTGCCAATAATGGTGTCTCCCTTTATTTCGACCATATAGGTTTCATTGAGCCCACTCTTGGAAACATCCATACACTCCCATTTTATAACGTTTGTCAGTATCTGACGGTAAGGGATGCAGACTTCAAAATCTGTTTCTGGAGAATTGTCACCACGAGGCACTTTATGCTTGCCCTTGGTAGAGAAGATAACATGACTGATGTTTGTGGCTTTGGGACGTTTCTTGTTGTTAGGAACTTGGTTACATTGGAAGAGTTCCATCGGTCCACCGATATAGCCATAGCGATATATGATACCACCCCATGAAGGCAGCAGTTGCGTGTCGCCATTAATAACGTAATACTGCAACGAACCCTTCTGCCAGTCGATGTATTCCTCTCCGATATTGCCATCCTGGAGACCGTAGCGAATCGTTTCGCCATACTCGAACGGAGTACTGAAATCATATAGCAGACACTCCTTTCCAATGCTGCCATCATCAAGTATCGGGCGAACGTAAATCATCGTATCGCTTTCGTTCCTGATGTAGCCAATCAGCAAAGTATCACCTCCCATACCATTCATGTATTCCGTCTTATGAAGAGTCATGTAGCCATCATCGGCATGCCCCAGACGGTATCTTACGCTCTTCTCAAGCACAACTCCATCTTCGTATTCTGGTTCAAAGAACACTTCCCATTCAGAGCCCACTGTCCATATTCCAGCAGAATCAAAATCATGCACATCTCGGTCTTGGGCTTGCGCAAGTATATGCACAATCATACACAAAGCTAAAAGTAATCTTCTCATATCATGTATTGGTTTAAGTAGTTTTCAATGGTTTGGTTCTGCCCATCACTGTCGAGCTTCTTCTTCATGCGCTGCTTTCTCATGGCTACGGATGACGGTGCTATGCCATAGACATCAGCGAGAAGGACATTCGGCACACGCATCATTATGAGACAGCAGAAACGCACATCTTCATTTGTCAGGACAGGGTGTTGCCTGCGTAGTCGGGAGGTGAACCCAGGAAGAACCATGTCCGTGTTCTTCTCTATAAGCTCCCATGACGATTCCTCAAGGTTTATATGACCGTTTTTGCCACGATTGGCATAGAGTATAGGGAGTATAATGGCATACAAGTGTTCATAATAAAGCTTTTGCAACTTTATGTTTTCCTCCCGAACCAAGCTCTCGTTTGCTTTGGCATGCTCAGATAGTTGCATGGCTTCAAGCTCCTGAGCGTGGGCAATTCTTGCCTTGCGACGATAGAAAAGTCCTGTGATGGAGGCTATGAGCAACAGGAAAAGCACGACAATTATAATGATGAACGATCGTACACGTACCGCTTCGTGTTCTGCACGTTGGGATTCCATCTGCCGTTCATGCTGTAGAGCGTGTATCTTAGCCATGTTCTGTGAGTTCTCGTCCTTGGCAATGCTGTCTGTTATGTCCATCAGCTTGACCGCGTCCTCATACGCTTCCTTCCAATTCTCCGTTTCCTCATTACGAAACATCATTAGGCGCGTCAGTTCCGCTTTATTGTAGATATCGCTTTCGGCAATGTATGAGGGCAGAAGCTTCATCATCTCCCCATACCTTTCTTGTAGGTTGAGTCCATAGAGGTATGTTATGCGATAGAGATCCGTGCTTACCACGTCCGGAAAAATACGAGTCGCTTCGTCAGTGTAATGTAAGACACTGTCGCCATTGCCCAGCGTCAGGTTTATTTGTGCAAGCAATAACAGGGTCTGTGCACGGAAGTCGAGCGTGTCTTTAGGCGTCAGCTCGTAGGCATGATGCGCTTTTATGGAAGCACTGTCCGTTTTCCCTTCTACCAGATATGTCGTAGCCATTTGCTGTAGAGCCTCTGCCATTAGTGTCTTGCCATGATGTTTGTCTTCGTGGCTGATGGCTTCCGCTTCGCATAGCATTTTCTGCTGATAAAGCTTTTGTAGGTCAATTAGATTCTTCTTTTCGTATTCCGTTGATACCTGCGAATACAGGTGGAATCGTTTTTCTCGGTCGTTTGTTTGTTCGCATTCGTCCAGCTCATTGAGTAATGTGACCAATTCAGAATCCTCTTCTGCAAGAGGAGCATTGCTTACTTTATTACAGCACACAAACAAGGCTATGAATGCAATAGGAAGTATATTCTTCATGTTCTGGATTTTTGCTGCAAAGTTACTAATAAAAAAGCATTTACAAACGTGATGTTCACAAATGTAAATGCTTGTATAGAAGATTTTTGTGTATATAATGCTGATATTCAGCGATATGACTGCATCTTAATTGTATATCCTATTTGAGTGGTTTCTTCCTGATATAATCCCCATTTTCCCGTACAACGAATGAATAAGACGTACAGTTTGTGAATTTCACAGATTGTACGTTTTGTTTTCATAGAGTGTTTGCAGTGAGTTAGAAAAACTCCATACCTTTGCATCGTCAAACAAACAAAATGACACTCAAAACTAAAACATTAATTCAAAACTCAAAAACAAAAACCAACATTATGAAAAAGTTCGCTACAACCCTCGCAATCGCAATCGCATTCATCTTCTCAGCAACACGTGTTAACGCTCAGATGATCAGTCAGACAAACCTCGAGTCATTCGCTAAGCAGCATTATGGCACAAGCTGGGAGAAGTCAGCCGTAAAGCAACTCGCCGACGGCAGCACTCTCGATAATTCAGGCAACATGGTCTTCACAAAGGAGATCTCAGCCCCAACACTCTCAAAGGATGAACACTACTACGAAATGGCAAACTGGTTCATCGCAAACTACAACAATGCCATACAGTTCGCAGACAAGGAACAGGGGCTCATCATCGCTCGTCCTTACATAGAGAACATCGCACGCTACGCAGGTGGCTTCAACGCATACGACATCAGCATCTGCCCAACAGTCCGCGCTCAGGTAAAGGATGGTAAGGTCGATGTAACATACACACTCGGCGACTACAACGTAGTAGTAGAGAAGGGTGGTGGCAACACAGCAGCAGGCATCGGTATAGGCATTACAGCAGCAGCCGTAACAGCTGCCGTAGCAGATGCAACAACACCAAGCAGAACATACGTAGAGCACCGCGACTATGGCCATGGCTTCCACTCAACAACAGTCTATCGCACCTATCGTCCACGCACAACATTCTCAGACGCACTCCTCGTCTCTTGCATCGCCGATGCAGCCCTTACAGCAGGTCCTTCAAAGGGCGAGACATGGCACATCGCAAACTGCTATCCTTTCGTATCAAAGGACAGCCACAAGAAGACTTCTTCAAAGGCATTCGTAATGGCAAACATCTACTCAGAGGTAGTAATGGACAATATCCAGGCAGCCATTGACCAGTGCAACGAAGTTTACGCAATGAAATAAGAGCGAAACTTTTCATAAATATAATGTTAGCCATCCGCACGCTACCGAGAGGTACCAGCGGATGGCGTTTTCGTCTTATTTCCATAATTTTCAATGAGTGGAGTGAAATTTTCTGAAATGATTATTGTATTTTAATTATAATGTGTAACTTTGCACTGTAGAAAATCATTTAATAACTATAGGAAAGCATGAAAAAGGTACTACTTCTGGCACTCTTGCTCGTTTCTCAGCTTGGTGCTTTCGCTCAGTCTCAAATGTGGAATTATATCGGAAAGCCACTCAAAGTCAATGGCGGCGTCGGGATAGAACAGTTCGTCACAGCCATACTTGGCACAAAGCCTAACGAATGGGACAGGGATCCGATCTATGACAAGAAGAACGGTTACTTCTCTTACTTTGAGGAGGGAGCTGGAAGCATCAGGTATGATGTGTGCTACTGGAACCGCAAGGACGGAAAGAAGCTCGTCATCATGTCTTATCGCGAAAATGATTTCGGAAAGAAGATTAAGCCTCTGGCATCAGCCTGGGGATACCTCAGCTCATATCAGTATGGTGAGAACGAAACGAACATCATCAACATGGAAACTGGCTTCCGCGCTTACCTTTATGACGAGGCAAAGAAGCAGCTCGTACCGCTGACTACTCCTCCTTTCAACGGATTTCCTAATCCGCAGGATGCCAACTATTTCCTTGAACTTCCGCAGAATGGAAAGGATATCATGGTTTACGAGTGTGTAAGTTACGACCAGGAAATCAGACATTCACTGAAATGGAATGGCATGACTTTCGATTTCCTGAAGGAAGAAGAGGTCTTGGCAGACTTTTTCGTGACAGATTCCAAGGCAAACATCCGCACTGCTCCAAACGGAACTATCGTCAAGACTCTCTCGGGTGAGGGCGAATATTCCGTGGATGTCTATGAAATGAAGGACGGATGGTGCCGCATCTCACCAACGGTTTACGAGAATACAGTGGGCAACGATGTAGTACTCAAGGGTTCGGAGACTGGCGACTACTGGATTCACAAGTCTTGCCTTGGAGCCAATGGTAGAGGCGATTCGAAGCTTCGTGCCACTCCAGACATGGACGGAAAGGTACTCATGGACTTGACTGATGATTCACTCGTGGAGCCTCAGGAGATTCGCGGCGCATGGATAAAGGTGCGCGAAGTGAAGAGCAAGAAGGTTGGTTGGGTTCTGAAGGAAGAACTCTGTTCAAATCCGCTAACTACTTGTGCATAGTTTATTAGCCGCGTTGAAGCCAAGGTTACTCCAAAGGCAGACATCAAGACCTTAATATTTTTGTACACCTACTTACATTCTGTCTTTTGCATCCTTGCCGGCACCAGTGCCCTTGTATTTGCTCTTTGCTTGGTTGAAGGCGTAGCGGATGGAGAGGTTGAGGCGTTGTGATGAGTGTTTGTTACACTGATACATCTGGCTGTCGCCACTGTCCATGAGTAGGTCTTGACCTGTGCGATAAAGAATGTCGTTTGCCGTAAGGCGAAGGGTGAGTGCTTTGTTGCGTAGAAGTGTCTTCTGGATGGATGCAGAGAGTCCAGCATTCCAATGCATTAGTCGGTAGTTTTGCACATTGCCTGGCGTGTTGAGATTAAGGTTACATTCCATCTGCCAGTCATGAGGAAGGCGCAAAGTGTTGTTGGTGTTTAGGATGAACACAGGGTCGTTGTATGACTTCACGCGTATGCCGGACACTTCTCTTGGATCATTCAGTTCAAGAGTAAGGAACTGCTGCTGATAGCCGACAGTCCAGTTCATGGTGTAAGGTCCGAATGTAGGCGAAGCGTTGATGTAACCAATGAGTGTTCGCACAGGTTTGGGGAGGTTGATGCGTCGATAAACTAGTACACCCTCTTCGGCAGGTGTCTGCTCGCTGATGTAGGGGTATTGCCATTGCGAGATCATCTGGTCGTATTGTGTATAGTTTACAGCACCCGTAAGCCAACGCCAGCGAGCGTTAAGTCCGAGTTCATGCTGTATCTGATTGCGCAACTGAGAATTGCCCTGCATCAGTATAGAGTGGCTGGCGTAGGTTGTGGCATCTGTCAGGTAGTAGAATTTAGGGCGTATGGTCTTTGTGTTATAGCTAAGCGAAAGTCCTACATTGCCAAGAGACACAGAATAGGAGAGGGAAGGATATAGCCCATGACGCGTGTCGTGAATATTGGCATCAGCATTGATGAGGTTTGCATAATCAAACCTTATACATTCGTAACGAGCTCCAACTTTAGCCACACCATATTTCCCGAAGTTTGCCATGTACTCCACGAATGCAGAGTAAGTATCCTCGTTAGTCTTGGAATGAGAGTCTGCTATATAGTCCTGATTGATGGTGTAGTCGATATCGCGGTTTACCCATATCATTTCCGTGCCGGCATTGAGTGTACCTTTCCACAGCGGGTAAGAAATGACGAGCTTTGTAGCAAGCAGATTGCTTGACGAACTGCTTGACGAGAAAACCTTGTCGCTATGGCTTTCCATATCCTCCGTAGCACCTTTGGTATTCCAGTCGAAGTTCCAGTCAATGCCCAACTTGCCCCATCGACCGTTGTAATAGGTGTTTAGGTTATAGCCAAGCGGAGCGGTATATTTTGTGGATGTCTCGGACACGATAGTCTTGTAGAATACACCATTATTATATACATCCTCATTCAGCAATAGCGGACTCTTGTTGCCTAAAAGATGGTCTATCTGGAAGCGTATGCCGAGACTGTGCTTCTCGCTGATCAGCCAGTTGGCACCCAAGGCATAGTTCATGCCGTGGCCCGAAGTCTTGGTGTCTGCCCATCCCGTCTGCCAGTTTTCGTTGAGCGTACCGTTTGTTAGAGTGAAGATATGCTGGTCGGCTGTGGAACGCTGAAGGGTATGTTGGTTCCAGTTGTTAATCATGCCAAAGAAGTCAAGTCCCTTGTGGCGGTAATTGAGATTGAGAGTCGCAGAAGGGTCGGCAAATTCGGCTTTGCGCAAGTCCTGACTGTGAGCGGCAGTAACATCAAAGCCGAAGCCTTCACCTTGAGGACGACGAGTGCGGATGCGAACAACAGAACGCACCGTTGCGTCGTATTGTGCGCCAGGATTGTTGATTACTTCCACTTCAAGAATATCCTCGCTGCGCATACGCTTGAGTTCTTCTACGTCATACAACTTTCGTCCATTTACATAGAACACGGGAGAACCCTTGCCTATGACTTCGAGATTATCTCCTTGCATCATCATACCCGGAACTTTGCCAAGCATCTCATGCAGAGACCCCGCCTGCTCCAGCACCGAGCCCTGAATCTTTGTCACGATTGCATCGCCTCGTAGCTTTGTCTTTGGCATGATAGATTTTACTACCACTTCGTTGAGTACGAAAGTTGAGTCGCTCATGTTTTGTCCGTGCGCAATAACATACCATAGCGCATAGACCAACAATAAAAGTACTGTTCTTTTCATTATTAATTAAGATTTGGGGTTTGAAAAAAGTGGTGCACTCATAAAGAGCACGCTGCAAAGGTATTGGTTTATTTCAAATCCTGCAATACCTTGGGATAGACAGCACATCCAGTGGGATATTCTTTAGCTATAGTGGAGATGACAATATGAAAACTTTACGTTTTAGCAGCTACAATTTATCCCAAATACGCTACAATTTATCCCTACGCTGTGGATATTCAGATAAAAATCAGTAACTTTGCACCATGAAAAGAAATGTACTATACAGAATTGCCTGTGAATCACTTCAGCCATGTGTATTCCTGACAGTCACATTCTTTGTTTTCCAACCTTTCGGTACGGCATACACTACGATTATGGAATACTTCATCCATGTCGTATGGTGCGAGATGTCGGCATGTTTCATTGGATGCTTCCTG
>JAZRYU010000045.1:0-27256 GCA_045600885.1 Prevotella sp. | reverse complement strand
CCTTATCCTGATTTCCGCCCCATGCGTAATAGCAGCCGTAATCCTCTGCATTGTTATTTGCTGCACCTACATTGTACTTTGCGAACTTGGGACCGCCAGCCCAGAGCTGAACCCAGTTCACGTCAATGTCCCCCGTCCTCTTGGCTGTGCCTATGGTGGGCTGACCATTGAAGGTGATGGGATAAACCGTATTGCGGGCAACCGTGATATCCTGACCCTTCTTGGTTGTCATAACCTTGGTGGTTGTGCCGTCGCTGACTGCAATTGACAGGTTCTGATATGTCTGGGCAGGGATGGCTACGTAGAACACCTTGCCAGTGTCATCGGTGGCAACAGCTTCGGTGTAGGTCACGGTTACGGTATTGGCTGTTTTTGATGCATCGGTAAGAACAGCTTTATTTTCTACAACTTTAAACGCACCGCTTGTTGCGCAGTTTGTACTGCTTACTGTGATGCATTTTACGCTTGTTAACTGAACGCTTGTTACGGTAATCTTCAGCACACCACAAAGGTTATTGAAAGAAAGGGATGTCGTTGGGCTGGTGGCATACATCGGCATGTTGTATTTGCCATCCGCCCATGTCTCTCTGACATTGGCAGGCAAGTTCGACTTACCATTGTTGTACAGATTTGCAGGGAAATAAGCATTGAATGGTCCTGTCGGGTCATTGCCAGAGTCCTTGGTAAAGGTTGCCTTGGTAGCGTCTGTAGCATCGGGAGTCGCAGTATATGTTACACCATTGATGCTTATCTGGTCTGTGTTCTCCCACGTTGTCTTGTATGCGACTGACGGGCTTGTAACCCTCTCGACTGTAGTCTTTGTGCTTGCTACGGTCTCGATGGTGGCAGTGAATACGGAAGCACTTCCTTCAGATGCGTTATTCTCCAGAAGATTCTCTTTCTGGCAGGATGCCGCAACAAATGCGGCGGCAATGACTGCTATGGATGATAATGTCTTTCTCATATCTCAGTGATTTAAAGGTTAATTGGCCCACCAGAGGGATGTGTCACCCTCCAGGCTGTTTTCGGTTCCGCCACTCTGGCAAATAACTCTCTGTGCGGTGACATTGATCACCTTCACGCTCGCAGGAACGTAAGTCTGACGCTCCCGCAGCTCTTTGTTTTTGATGTTTTGTTTCATACGTAAATGATTTTGTTTTAAGAAATTTTTATCTGTTTTTTAACAGGGTTTACACAAAAAAATCCTGCTCGCAGTCCTTGAAAATGGACCGCAAGCAGGATTAACAATCATTCTATTGTATAACTCGCTGATTACAAAGCAATTCGCCCCCCCAGACCGTCCGAAAAGTCGGTTTTCAAACGTCTCAAGGTTGTTGATATGTAGTTGTTTAGACTCATTTCTCTTTCTTTTTTGAAAGTGTATTATCGGAATACTTGTTCGTCTATGATGTTTCCGTCTTGGCTGGCAATGCGCCAGTGGGTGATGTTGCGGGCGGCGCTTGATATGCAGACTCCGCACTTTGTGACGGTTCTTCCTTCTGACTCGTATGGTATGGCATAGCCCTTGGCGTCAATCTGTGCCAGCGCATTCTCAACAGTGTCATCCACTTTCAGTTCAAGGACAAAGATATCCGTCTTGGTCTTTATGACCACATCGGCACGGCCCAGGATGCTCCTGACCTCGGTATCGACAATTGAGTTGAGCAAGGAGAATGCCATGTAAAGAAGAAGCTGATAGAACGATTCACGACTTTCCTTGTCTTCCCACTGTTCCTTTGTTATGACATCGTATGGTATCTTGGAGATGTAGGAGCGAAGTGCTGCGAGGGCATCGGACAGATTGCTCTTGTATATGGCTCTTGTCATTGCTGCTACTACGCTGTTGTTATCTGCTACCGTACGCTTCAGGATGATTGGCATCAAACAGTCAATGAGCCCTTTTCTTACTTCATTGTTAGGTATCTTCAACTCATAACGCTGAGTTAAACGGTCGTAGGATTCAATAGTAAGATAACCACTCTGATATAGTAACGGCATTGGTGTGTCGGCATTCTCACATGGGATACTGAACTCGTTCTCGCTCACTTCCACACCATCATACTCTAAAGCATTGGTTATTGGGAAACGTGAAAGATGGTCCAGTAGTGACCGTGAGGTACCAGACTCAAACCAATAATGGTCAGTAGAATTGTCATCCAAAGCTCTAAGAAGACTGAATGGTGCATATACATCCTTACTCTTCTTTGAAAAATGATAACCATCATAGTTTTTCTTAAGCAAGGCGTATGCTTCATCAACTGTAATCTCCAAGTTCTGAGCATATTCCTCAACGCATGGACGAAGAGTCGTGTCAAGTTCTTCCTGCGTGATGCCACAGATACCTGAATATTCATCAAGCATGGAAATTTGCTTCAGGTTATTCAGTTCAGAGAAAATGCTAAGTTGTGAGAACTTGGTAACACCAGTGATGAAGACAAAACGCAGATATTCGCCTTCATCCTTAAGTACCTGATAAAACTCACGAAGCAATGAACGCATCTCATCAAGTTGTTCGGGGTTGCCAAGCAATCTCATGATTGGTGAATCATATTCATCAAGAATGACAACCGCTTTTTTGCCAGTCTGCTCGTAGGCATTGTGAATCAAACGACGGAATCTTGCTCCTGGTGTTTTGTCAGCCTCGTTTCTGCCATACGCAACTTCGTAGTCGCTGATGAATCCCTTCAATTTACTCTTAGCATCTTCAATACTACAGTCCTTCAAGCCGCTTAAGATAAAATGAAATATAGGGAAAGTATTCCAATCCTTCTCCAGTTCCATCACTTTCAGCCCCTCAAACAATTCCTTCTGCCCCTTGAAGTAAGCCTTGAAGGTATTACAGAGCAGAGATTTGCCGAAACGACGAGGACGAGCCAAAAAGACATATTTATACTTGTCAGCAAGGTCAAACATTAAGTCTGTCTTGTCAACATACACCATCCCTCGTTCCCTTATTTCTTGGAACTGGTCTGTATCTACGGGGTATCTGAATTTACTTGTATTCATACGTCTTATAATGCGGCTTCGTGATTTTAGCTGACATATTATGGCGCAAAGTTACAAATAAATTTTGTTACAGCAAAACTTTATTTGAGAATTTTAGAAAATATATTCAATAAGGCCGCCATTTCTCTTCTTTTAAACACGAATGACCATGAATGCTCCACAAATTTTCGTGAATTATATATCAGTTGCGTTTCATAAAAAAAACTCCCCGACATTCGTCATGAATGCCGGGGAGTTCCGTTTGTATTATTCTCTATTTTACTTTGTCTCAGGAGCCTTGCCGATGAGTTCGAGGAACTCAGTGAGCTGAGGAGTGATGATAATCTGAGTGCGGCGGTTACGCTGCTTGCCAACTGCTGTGCTGTTGTCAGCGATTGGGTTGTACTCACCACGACCACCAGCAGTCATGCGCTTAGGATTGATGCCATACTCGTTCTGGAGGCACTGAACAACTGAAGAAGCACGGAGAGCAGAGAGGTCCCAGTTGTTACGGATGTTAGTCTTAGAGATTGGCACATCGTCAGTGTTACCCTCAACGATTACGTCATAGTCAGGATAGTCCTGGATGATCTTAGCAATCTTAGAGAGAGTCTGAGCAGCGCGCTCGTTGATCTCGTAAGAACCACTCTTGTAGAGCATGTTGTCTGCGAGAGAGATATAGACAACGCCCTTGAGCACCTGAACGTCAACTTCCTTAAGTTCCTCCTTAGAGAGAGACTTTGTGAGGTTGTTTGTGAGAACGACGTTGAGAGAGTCGCTCTTAGACTTAACCTGCTGGAGGTGGCGGATGTACTGGTTAGACTCGTTTATCTGGTCAACAAGCTTAGAGATGTTTACGTTGTTGCCATCAACAGACTTGTCGAGAAGACCCTGAATGTCTGACTTGTCCTTCTGGCAGTCGCTGAGAGCACGCTGGAGGGCGATAGCCTTTGCGTTAGCTGCTGCGAGTTCTTCACGAACAGACTGGTAGTTAGCTGACATCTGCTTGTTTTCTTCCTGACAAGCGAGGAGCTCTTTCTTGCTTGCACAGCTTGTAGTAAGCATGAGAGCTGCGAGTGCTGCAAGTGATAATACTTTGAATTTTTTCATAGTGATTGAGTTAAAATTTGTGATTTTCTTTACCTTTACGACCGCAAAGTTAAGGAAAAGTTTCTAAATACACCGAATTTATTTAGTTTTTTTTTAATTTTGCGCCAAAATTAGTGGCAATTTAATATATTTTAATAAAATGTATTGGACAGACAGAATACGACAGGTGAAGATATTACTCGTTGCGGCAGCGGTAGCCATTGCCGTCGTTTCGCTCATTGTGTCGCATATCCTGGTGAAGGATCTTGCCGATGAAGAAAGGGCGAAGATGGAGCTTTGGGCTGACGCAATGCGGTCGTTCAATATGGCTGACGAGAACACGGACCTGGAGCTTGTGCTGAAGGTTATGAACGAGAATAACAACATCCCGCTCATCGTGGTGGAGAAAGATGGAAAGCCTGTGCTGGAAAGAAACTTTACCGCCGCAGGAAGGTCGGAGGAAGACAGCATTGCTTATATAAAGATGCAGTCGAAGACACTTCATGATGCAGGCAGATTCATAAGGATTGACCTCGGAAACGGTGATTATAATGATGTGTGCTACGCTGACTCGCTGATGCTCAAAAGACTGACAACGTATCCGTACGTTCAGCTTGGCGTGGTGATGATTTTCGTGGTTATAGCCATCTTTGCCCTGCTGACATCAAAGAAGGCAGAGCAGAATAAGGTCTGGGTGGGTCTTTCTAAGGAGACCGCTCATCAGCTTGGCACTCCGATATCATCGCTCATGGCATGGACGGAGATGCTGAAAGAGACTTATCCTGACGACGAACTGATACCGGAAATGGATAAGGACGTGAAGCGACTGCAGCTTATTGCCGAGAGATTCTCCAAGATAGGCTCTCTGCCTGAACCAGTTCCTGCAAGTCTCACGGAGGTTATGCAGCATGTGGTGGAATATATGGATCGCCGCACGTCAAGCAAGGTGAAGATTATGATGAACAGTCCTGAGGAGGACATCATCGTAAAACTAAATCCGCAACTCTTCGAATGGGTGATAGAAAACCTCTGTAAGAATGCCGTAGATGCCATGGAAGGAGCGGGAAGTATCACGCTGACAGTCTTCAGAGAGGGTGGGAAAGTGGTAGCGGAAGTGGCTGATACGGGCAAAGGCATAGCGAAAAGAGATATTAAGAATGTTTTCCGCCCGGGATTTACTACCAAAAAACGCGGTTGGGGATTAGGACTTTCACTTGCCAAGAGAATAGTGGAGGAATATCATAACGGAAGAATCTTTGTGAAGCAGTCGGAGGTGGGAAAAGGCACTACTTTCAGGATAGAACTGAAAGAAGACCAGCTCTAAGCCTGTCAGCTCCTTTACTCAAATCAATATTGCGGCAAATAAATGCCGGCAATATATGGAAAAGCCAGAGAAAAGTTGTAATTTTGCACCCGCTTTGAGTGTATATGCCACCCCTATGGGCAGCAGAACACGACAGGTACACATTAATATATTATATTTATTCACTTTATTTATTCACAAAAATGAATCAATACGAAACCGTTTTCATTTTAACTCCCGTTTTGTCTGATGATCAGATGAAGGAAGCGGTCGCTAAGTTTGTGAAGGTTCTCACTGATAATGGTGCAGAAATTCTCAACGAAGAGATCTGGGGTCTTAAGAAGATGGCTTATCCTATTCAGAAGAAATCAACAGGTTTCTATACTCTCGTTGAGTTCAAGGGTGAGCCTACAGTAGTAGATAAGCTTGAAACAGCATTCCGCCGTGACGAGAAAGTTATTCGCTTCCTCACCACTAAGATGGACAAGTTCGGTGTAGCTTATGCTGAGAAGCGTCGTAATAAGAAAGCAAACAAGGAGGCATAAGACATGGCACAGGATTCAGGTATTCGCTATCTCGCACCAGTTGCAGTAGATACAAAGAAAAAGAAGTATTGCCGTTTCAAGAAGAGCGGTATCAAGTATATCGATTATAAGGATCCAGAGTTCCTTAAGAAGTTCCTCAACGAGCAGGGTAAGCTCCTTCCTCGTCGCATCACAGGTACTTCTCTTAAGTATCAGCGCCGTGTAGCTCAGGCTGTAAAGCGTGCTCGCCAGCTGGCTCTTCTTCCATACGTAACAGACTTAATGAAATAATTGAAAGGAGAACTATAACATGCAGATTATACTTAAAGAAGATGTTATCGGCCTTGGATACAAGAACGATATCGTAGAAGTAAAGAGTGGTTATGGTCGCAACTACCTCATCCCACAGGGTAAGGGTGTGATTGCTTCTCCATCAGCTAAGAAGATCCTCGCTGAGAACCTTAAGCAGCAGGCTCACAAGCTCGCAGCTATCAAGGCTGCTGCTGAAGAGAAGGCAGCTAAGCTTGAGGGTGTTTCTCTCATCATCGAGGCTAAGGTTTCAGCTACAGGTCAGACTTATGGTTCTGTAACTAACGCTCACGTTGCTGAAGAGCTCAAGAAGCTTGGTAACGACATCGATCGTAAGATCATCGTTATGAAGGACATCAAGGCTGTTGGTGACTATGTAGCAGTTGTTAAGCTTCACAAGGAAGTTGCTGTTGAGATTCCTGTAAAGGTTGTTGCTGAAGGCGCAGCTGTAGAGGAAGCTCCTGCTGAGGCTCCAGTAGAGGCTCCTGCAGTAGAAGAAGCTCCAGCAGCAGAGGCAGCTGAGTAATCAAAGCAGATTATTCTATCTAAGATAAAAAGAAGGTTCAGTCGTTCCACGAACGATTGAACCTTTTTTCTTGTAGTTTTAAAGATGCTTAGTAGCCCATGCAGTAGGGGTGTCTCCTGTAAGCTCCTTGAACTTATGGTTGAATGCAGAAGCCGACTTGAATCCGCACGCAAGAGCCGTCTCAAACTGTGTGGCAGAAGGGTTTCGTAACATGTATTTCTTCGCCGCTTCTATACGGTAGTTGTTTAGCATTTCGCGGAACGACAGACCGTACTGCTGGTTTATTGTGTTAGAGAGAGTCGTTCTGTTGACGTTCAGCTTCTCGGCAAAAGACGCCATGGAAAGATCTGGATCCTTGTAAACCTTCTCTTCCTCAAAGGCTTTGCGTATTTTTTCTGTAAGACTTCTTGTGCGTATTATGGTAAGCGATTCCTTCTCCTCCTTCTTTCCTGTTTCCCCATCCACTTCAATTACGTGAACCTCGGAGAATGCCCTGCTGACACACTTCTTGAGCGTGAGGTTCTCTTCGTTGCTGAGCGTTTCTATATAGGCAATAAAGAATATGGCTATCGTTTCCGTAAGCGACATAAGGATGCCTACGATGGGGTGGTTTATCATGTAACTTCTGCCGAGAATAAGTGTCGGACTTGTTGACAGTATCAGGAACATGGTGCAGAAGGATGCTGCTCTGGCAAAAGGAATCTCGTGTTTCGTGAACCAGAACTTAAGGATGTCGCCGAAGCGATAGTCATTTTTCAAGGTGATTGTTACGCATTGAGCAATAACTATCAGACTGTATAAGGCGGCAAGAATGTTGTAGATTATCACATCTACAAGTTCGAAAGCCTTCAGCACACTCATTTCTGCATTCCCATTGAACTGCTTCAGCATTTCTTCGGTCAGCGAATATGCCTGATACTGGTCGCTAATCTTGAAGTATTCTATTGCATTGTCTATGCCGAACATATAATATAAGGCAAAGAGCAGTGGGGCAAATATCATTGCTGGCAGAAATACCCAGGTTTTCTTCGCGTCGGGCAGAGAGCGTTTGCTTGTGTGTCCCAAGATGTATGTCAGAAGATTGGCGAGGATAAGGAGCATTAGGGGCAGGTCTATGATGTCCATATAGCACATAAACCTATAGTTTGTGTTAGGCGAAATGAAGAGTGCTTGAGCAGCATAATGTATGCTGCCGAAGAAAGCAAGCCTCTGCATAATCTTCTGCGTCTGATTCTTTTTCTTCGTCATATATAGCGCTGTCCACATCATGCAGAGCAGCGCTGGGGCAAAAAACAGAATGTTCGTAATCATGCTGCAAAAATACACAAAAAGTGACAAAATGACGAAAATTTATTGCTAAAACGTACAAAATATTGTCTTTTGTTATAAAAATGTACGTTTCAACAATGATTTTCATGTATTTTTTTACGTTTTCTAAACTCATTTATTAGATAAATGTGTAATTTTGCAGCCGATAACAAAAAAATGCTGTTATGAGTTCACTCACCAAAAAAAGAATCGAGTCTGTCATGCTGAAATTGATGATAGGAATCCTGTTCCTGGCGGTCGTGCTGTCAGTCTATGAAATCGTGGTGACATGACGATGTTTTTCTGGTATAATAAAACAAAAACAAGCAAACAAAGGTAATAATATGAAATATACAAAAACTAACACTAAGAAGCCATACACTTCCCCCGAGTTCAGCATTCATGAGCTTAGTGTTGAGAGTGTTTGTGTTACTGGAACTGCCCAAGGCCAGCCATGGGGTGCTCCTCAATATAAGAGGATTGAATTTGATGACGAGGATGATTTAATGGATTGCCATAAAGCAGAATTTTATGATGGAGAATTAATTTATTAATCAGAAAATGCTATGAAACCCTTAAGTGTGATATTGCTACTATTGCTTTTCGTGTCGCCTTTGGCATGGTGTGACAATGAAATTGAGGGTGACGATATGCCATGGGATGGTGAACCGCCATCAGAGATTAATAGCGTCAACCTAGATTCTGCTTCACATCGTCCTTCTGTTTATTACGATTTGATGGGACGAAAGGTTGATAATCCACAGTCAGGTACTATATATATAGTAAACGGAAAAAAGATAATTAAGAGATAAAAATTTATTAAGATATGAGAATGCATCGTCTATTGTATTTAGCACTTAGCTTATTGATGTTCGCTTCGTGTGCACATGACAATGAAGCTGATTCCAGCGGTAACGGAAGTTCTGACTATAAAGGAGTGACAGCTACTGTTTCTTCAAAGGAGTTTGATGCTGTGAGCCGTTCTACCTTGTATTTTGACCAAGCTTATGGTATGCAGTTTAAATGGAATGAAGGTGATGAACTGACAATTCTGCCAAGCGAAAGTAATAATACGCGTGCTATCTATACCCTGCAGAATGGAGACGGAACTGCAAACGCAACCTTTAAGGGAGAAGGTTTTACTCTCTCAAAAGGTGCCCGTTACTTTGCGATTAACCAGAAAGAACGAGACCTTCCTGGTAAGATTAATATTCCGGATAAAGCAAATATAACCGTAGATTATTCAGGACAGCGTCAGTTAGTGAATGGAACTTCGGAGTCAGCAACAGCCCATCTCGGAGCCTATGACTTCCTTGTTTCTACAGGTGTGTGCTCCAAGGACGTTGAAGATCAGGTTCACTTTACATTCCAGCATCTTGGTCTGACAATGTATATAATTATAAATGAACTTCCTGAAGGTGCGAAGTATAAGAAACTTGAAATATATGATAGTAAGAACCTTTATCGCAAGACAGTTCGCACGATTAATCTCGGTTTAGGGCTTAATGAAGAAACTGGAGCCTATAGCCCTGCTTTCAATGCAGAAGATGTGCAGAGCGAGGAATATAAGCAGTCGCCTCGTTTCTCTCTGTTTCTTGGTCCTGATACAAATGGGAATAATGATAATAGCGATGATGAAGGATTTACTGTTGGCTCAGACAAGAAATTAGAATTGTTCATTGAGCTTCCTCCTGTAGATATGACTGACAATACTTTCATATTTACACTTGTGCCAGCAGATAATGACACAAAGCCATTCTTCATGAAGTGCGAAGATCCAAAATATAAAAAAGAATATAAGGCAGGAAAGTCTTATTTGATGACTGGCAACGCTCAGGAAGTTACAACATACGAAGTTAGCCTTAAGGTAAACCACGATTGGCAGTTAGGTAATGCAGTATCCCGTGCTACAGGTGACCCTGGTATTGAGGATGAGTTTGCCAAGCCTAAATATATATATTATGTGTTCTGCGTGGATGGAAAGGTTAAGCAGGTAGATGGAAAGCTATTCAACAGAGTGCCAGCTATCCCTGTGTCTGGTTCTGATACGCAAACTATCCCAGAAACTCATTGGATGACTTCATCTGATAAGGTGTTTGACACATATTATTACACAGATAATGAAACATATAATAAGAATACTTTTACTTTCAGCGTAGATAATTCTGAAAAAGATAAGACGAAGAATGTCTATTTTGTTGCTTCAATGGAAAAACTTGACAATGTGTTCAATAATACGAATATAACAAGCACTACAACAGAAGCACAGATTCAATCATTACTCTATAGCATTCCAGCAAAGAAAACAACATCTCCTGCTGAGACTGATGCAGAATACCAACTTCGCAGCCAGTCTTTCCTGAAGAACCTCTACTCAACTCCATGGGAAAAGCAAGAGACTTTCGTCGGAGCATTGAAAGACCCTTATCAGGATGTGATACTCTATCATACAGCTGCAAAGGTTGACTTGAAGTGGAATAGCGCAGCAATGCTTTCTGGTAATGTTTCTGTGAACAATGTAAAGAGTGCAAAACTTTCTCTCTTCAAGCCTACAAATAATGCTTCAGCAGAGACAGAAAATTATACTGTGACAAATGCCATTGACGAAGAAACGATGTTTAATGGACGACAGGTGTTCTACCTCCCACAGTTCAATACATATAATGTAACAGTCGGAGGCAATGTTCAAGATGGTTCTTCTGTTGACCATCCTCTTGTCACCTTCACCCCAGCAACCACAAACGGCTGGACTTCATGGTTGCGTTGGCTCGCTAATTTCTAAATACGAAAATAAAAAACACCAAGATATGAGTAATTTAAGATTTAGATTACAATTAATTGCTTTTGCACTGATGCTCGGTTTCGTCTCGGCATCAGCGCAGAACATTCGCTATGTGTCAATGAATGGCGAAAACTCCAATGACGGTACCTCATGGGCTACAGCCAAGAGGGACGTACAGGATGCTATCAACGACCTTGTGAACAACAACCTCACGGGTGAGGTGTGGGTAGCTGCCGGTACGTATTACCCTACGGAGACTACGGAGTCTTCAAGCAGTCCATACCATAAGTCGTTCAAGATTCCTGCAGGCATCACCGTGCGTGGCGGTTTCCGCGGTAAGGTGGAGGCTGATGCAGAGAAAGGTATCGAAGCATACGCTGGTGAGACTTCTCTTGCAGACCGTCACATGGAGGACGATGCCTTCTTCGGTGAAGCTACCGATGACCGTAAATCGGAGGATACGGGTAAGCTCGACGGCGAGGATGCCGGCAGCGGTGTCTATTCCAACAAGACCGTTCTCTGTGGCGACCTCAACGAAGACAAGGTTGCTGACGTCACTTGGAACGAACAGAAGCAGCAGTTTGACGTAACGTTCTACGGCAACTCATACCACGTCGTGTGGTTCGCCATGAATGGTTTCGACCCAGACGGTCGTGCCCTTCCGCTTGCCTCTCCTGCAAAGCTTGAAGGCTGTGTCGTAAAGGGCGGTCATGCCTATACCAACGATGCCTCAGACGATCATCTGCATGTAGGCTATGGCGGTGGTATCTATATGGTTGCCAACTCTTTCGTCTATAACAGTGAGGTGAAGGAGTGCGACGCTTCGCGCAATGGTGGCGGTATATACATGGACGGTGGCGGTATCGTTCGCCGCACATTCGTTCACGACTGCCAGGCTCTCGGCATCGGTACTGAGTATGGTCTCGGTGGCGGTATCTGCGAGGATGCTACTGCACGCAACTCCAAGTCTAACCCTATCGTCGTGGCACAAAGTGCCGTTACCAACTGTGCTGCTCGTATCGGTGGCGGTATGGCGCTCGTTGCAGACAAGGCTGAGGGTAACAACAAGTATGCCATCGTGGCAAACTCGACCGTCGTAAACAACAACACAGCACAGGTGGAAGCCGGCGGTGTATATACATACAAAGGTGGTGGACTCGCGTCGATGACCATCGTAAGAAACAAGTGTAACGGTTCCGGCATCACCCAGAACGGTGTCATCACAGGTCGCTCAGGCGGTGTGTATTGCCGCGATGCAGCCTATATCGGCAACATCGTTATCTGGGGCAACGAGTGTGCGGCAAACAAAGACATCCAGTATGCCGACTCACGCTCAAGCCTTGCCAGCTCAGAGAAGACAAAGTTCTATTACAGTGCCCTCTCCAATGCCGAAATTACCGACTGGAGCAAGACAGAGAAGATGGGCGTATTGTCTCTCGACGAAGCAAACACTACAACGGTAGCCAATAAGGGAAATAAAGGTTATCCTTTGTTTGAGAAGCCAACAGAGTCAGCTGGTTATCTTGCAGCAGCGGTATCTGACAACACTATCAACTGGAAGGTGTTCTCAGAGTCTGCCCTTCACCATGCAGGTATCAACACTGCCGACCTCGATTACGAAGGTCTTACTCCTGCTCCACAGGGTGTAAGCTACGATATGCAGTTCGGTGTGTTCAACTCTCGTTGTACTATGGGCGCACTCGTATCGGAGGAACCTTCAATTAATGCAAAGATAGACGGTGATGAGGCTCATTTCTTCGTTGACCCAAGCTACAACTTTGCTGCTCACCACGACCAGGATGCAAAGGGAGCAAGTTGGGACCTTCCAACCCGATTCCTTGGCAATGTGCTTGAATACGTAAAGAGAAATGTTTCAACGACTCTCAACGGAAAGCAGATTTTTGTACACGTTAAGCAGGGTACTGTTGACAATACCGACTCTTATCAGTCAGGTCGTGTGCGTACCACTTCCCTAGACATCCCGAGCAACGTAACGATACTTGGTAGCTACGATAAGTCGCTTACGAGCACAAACCTCGACAAGCGCAACGTAGTAAGAACGCCAACAGTCATTTCCGGTAAGCTGCTCAATGACTACAAGTACAATATCGCACACCTTATTAATATAAAGGATGCCTCAAATGTAACCTTAGATGGATTCCAGATCAGCTATGCCAATGCAGCATCTACTGAACTTGGCAACACCAACAAGTATGGTGCCGCAATCACCATCAAGGGCTCTACAACAGGTATCAAGATCAAGAACATCATCGTCAGCAACTCTCAGGCAGAAGCCGGTGCAGCAGTCTATGCCGATGCTTCTGCAGCAGACTTTGAGAACTGTATTTTCCATAACAACACCACTACGCAGCTTGCCAACAGTGGTGTCGTTTATGCAACAAACGGCTCAGCACTTACATTCGACCATTGTGATGTTCTCCGCAACGTAGGTCATGCCTCATATCTTGGTAGCAACAACACTACCAACGTGTGGAATAACTCTATCTTCTATGGCAATATGGACCGCTCATTGTCTGATACTAATATAGATAGCAACAACTCCGACCCTACAACTCCTGGTCTCAACAAGAACGCCCTTGCAGCCTTCAGCGGTAACACAGCCAATGCTTCAGGTAGCCGCTGTATGTTCGATGCCAAGTCAGCAAGCTTTGCAAGCAAGTTCGGTGGCGGAACAATTGCTGATGGTGGTGATACTGGTAATAAGTGGCAGTACAACCTCCAGTATGCTTTCATAGATGGTACAGGTCAAGGTTATCCACGCTTTATCAACCCAACGAAGAATGCCGGTGTGACAGAAGATGGCGACCAGACATACTACGGACGCGCCACATCCTTCGAGCCACACAACAACAACCCTATCGTAAACCTCGCCTCAGACGCATCACTCGGTGAGGACATCATCGGCATTACCCGAAACTACGGCGGTCTCCCAGACATCGGTGCTGTGGAGAATCACGAGGCAGACAAGGCAGTAGAAGGCGAGAACGCATACACCGACGGACAGAAGAAGTTCGGAGAAGGATTCTATGTGCGCGACTATACTCCTTCAACAGGCACACAGATGGATACCTACGACAAAGATGGTTCTGGTAATCTGACAAAGAATAATGAAGGTAAGGGTATCTATACCGCAAATGGTGATCTCCTCGATGGTACATCGTGGGAATATGCCATCAATGGTAATGGTATATACGCACTCACTGGTACAAGAAAAAAAGCAGAAACCGATAAGCAGACTGTAGTTAAGGGCTATCGTATCTACACTGGCCAAAACTACCTCATTGTCAATAGCGGAACACTTAGACGTGATGGTAAGAATACTACGGGAACTGTCTTTGCATTGTATGATGCGGAAGGAAACAAGATTACAGACAATACGAAAATAGGAAACGCTAAGCGACTGGTTGATACCTCAACTGGAAATACTCTCTATCTCAACCTCTCAGGTAGTTCTTACACTTTCAGAACAACACCTAACCCAGATGAAGCTCAGGCTACAGCTACTCTTACAGCATCTGGAAGTAACTATTCCATCCAATATACAGCATCAAATGGTCAGAAGCGTTATATACGCAATAATAACACTCTTCCTTCAACAACGGCAACAAACTGGACTTTTGCTCAGGTAACAGAACAGGTAGAGGTTCCTACAGGTGTTATTACTGATGAAGATTTCAATATGGGAAGCTTCACTGGATTGCAGTATGCTGTAAACTTGGCAAATATACGCTACCATGATGACTTCAACGTATCAGGTGGTGATGTTCAGAAATCCAAGAAGCAGGTTTGGGTAGGTGCTGGTGTATATAAGCGCGACCCTGCGAAGAATACAGGTACCACTCCTTCTACGCCTATCATTGAGATGGATGAAGAGAACTGCTTCATCATTCAGGATGGTGTTGATGTTTATGGCGCATTCCCTAAGACAGGTAACCCTGGCATGGATCAGCGTCAGGCTCTTGTTTCACAGTATGTGCATGTGCAGGCAGAACGAAATATCAGTAATATTGCGGACTTCGAGACAATACTTGAACCTGTAACAAAGGGAGTTACATCTGGAGTTACGCGTCGTGTACTCGGTCAGCCGTATGACTATAATCCAAGAAAGTATAGGGACACAGGTATTACATGCCCCGTTTATACAGGTGCAAAGTGGGATGGCTTCACACTTCGTGAAGGTGTGCTTGATGCCAAGCAAATAGAAAATCCTAGTCGAAATGGTGGTGCTGGTGCTGCTATATATGGAAATGTGACCTTGAAGAATGTTGTGGTAACTAATAACACAACAATATCCAATGGTACTAATACTGCTGCGGAAATCCGTGCTGGAGGTATCTATATGGATGGCGGCACGGTAGATGCTGGATACGTTATCAATAATACCCTTCAAGGTTGGAATAATAATGCTAAAGGACATTACGGAGCCGCCTACGGAGGAGGTTTGTACATCTATACAGGTACAGTGTTCAATAGTGTTGTCGCCAACAATAATATCTATTCAACGTACGCTGACGGTGCAGGACTCTTCATTGAGAATGCAAACTTCTTCAATAACACCATTGTCAACAACAAGGCAGAGGGAAGTACTCGTGGTGTAGGCGGCATTGCTGTTTGGACTGATGAAAGTAGAGGCGATGAAAGTGTTCTCAATGTATATAATACCATTAGTGTCAACAATGTTGGTTATGTGGCAGACCCTGCAGGCGATCACTGTCCAACGGGTAACAAGGATGTTGCCATCCAGAATGGTGGTCTGATAAATCTGTATAACTGTATAACAGAGAATGCAGTAAACTCTACAATGACAAAATCTGGTAAGACTGCTACCATCAATTATCACTCTTCAAGGTCAGAAACAACCCCTTCTTCTATCTTTGAGAGCCTTGGTAGTTATGATAGTCAGTTTAGTACCCTCAACCTTCGTCTGAAGAGTACTGCTTCTTATGCCATCAATGCAGGTGATGACTCGCCTACTATCTATGGTGTAACCTACGACCTCACAGACTACAACGATATGGACTTTGCTGAGCGTATTCAGGACTGCCGTATTGATATCGGTGCTTACGAGTTCAATGGCGCTACTGCTATCGCACCTCAAGAGGTTGGTGATAATCAGGCTATCTACTATGTTACACCTGAAGGCTATGGCACTACCAATGCCAACGACCCAGAGAATGCTGCCTGTGCTTCAAAGCTCCAGCGCGTGCTTGATGCTGCCGGACGCTACAAGTACCTCAATCCAAACAAGCAGGTTATCGTGAAGGTTGCCAACAGCTATGACATGGCAAACCCTAAGGATGATGACACAGAACCAACAAACTTCACATACTACGCTACTCGTACCACAGACTGGACAGACCAAGACGTTCGTGTATGGTCTATCATCGTTCCTCGTGGTGTAGAGGTCTGGGGTGGTTATACAGACATTGCTCTTAACGCTGATGGTTCGGAGTATAAGGTAGATAGTGAGCGTAAGTGGGATAACACACACAACGGCTTTACTTTTGATGGTACCGACCGTCGCAATATCACCAAGTACCCAACTTACTTTGACTCTTACTATGTTAATAAGTTGGAGAAGACCGATGCTCATACTTACCACGTAGTGACATTCTCTGACCGCATTTTTGATGTCAACGGTTATGCTTATACAAAGGATGACTTTGATGGTAAGACAGCAGATCAGATTCGCACAATCATACAGAATGGTGCTGCAAGCTCATATGTGGAACTTCCTGGCAACGATGAAACCCTCTTTGCCCACATGTCTGAGGCTATTGATGATGGTGTAAGTACTGGTGTTACAGGTAACGTTATCAATATTGGCACTCTCGACGCTCCTGTATATGCTTCTAACCGTGCAGTCATTGACGGAATCTTCGTCAGTGGTGGTCAGGCTAATGCCTCTTCAAGCAACACGGGTACAGCTAACATAAACCAGTACGGAGGTGCTGCCCTCGTCAATGACTATGCTTACGTCCGCAACTGTATCCTTACAGGCAATACAGCGACCAACGGCGGTGCGCTGGCTCTTACAGATCGTGCTCTCGTTTCTGGATGTCTCATCATGAACAATGAGGCAAAGAATGCTGGTGGTGGTATCTATGTGTTTGAGGAAGGCACTAAACTCTCTAATGGAACCACTATACAGTCTATGCAGAAGGTAGGCGATCCGACTATGGACTACTGCATGGCTCATGTCATCACCTCTACCATTGTCAACAACAAGGCTCAGCAGGGTGGCGGTGTCTGGTTTACCAGCGATGTCAACTCCAACGCACGCTTCAACTCCGTAGCCGTATGGCAGAACGAGGCTGCTGACCAGGACAATGTTCATGGTATGGTGAACCCTGAGCAGCCTACGGAGGATGAGACAATTTCTGAGATATTCTATCCTTTCGCTTACTCTCTCATCGAGAATATTCGCGCTTCTGGTACCAACAACCTTGAAGCCATGGCTCTCAACCGTCAGGGCGTACGCTTCGTAAACAAGGCTCATGACGTTGGTCAGACAATTGTTGACCAGTATGACATGGCTGTAGAGGCTTCGAGTGGTGACGAGTTTGCTGAATTCGGTTACTATGGTCTGACTAGATACTCTACACTCTGTAGCAACGGTATGCCGAAGGCGATGTATAATCAGTTGAAGGAGGCTATCGCCATTGCCGACGTTGACTTCATGAATCAGGGTCGCATCGACGATATCAACAACTTCGTTGAGATTGGTGCTCGTGCCCTTCCAAAGCGAATGCCTAGCAATGTGCTTATGCTTCGTCTCTTCGTGGCTCACCCAGAGGTCGTTGATACAAAAACTGCAAATCAGTTCATGAGACTTAGCGCGGGTGAAGAGCCTGGAGATAAGACTTCTGAAGATCATAAAGCGTGGGAGTCAAAGATGTACTACTCGCAGATGGGCTCTTCGTTCGCCTATCCATTCAACTTCCTGCAGGATGCTATCGACTATATCACACGTGCTCGTAACGGTCAGATTGCAGGTCTTAAGCTGAAGGATGGAACAGCGGCTACTTCTGACTTGGTTCGCAACCTTCCATTTGAGATTGTACTTGGTAGTGGTACTTACTATCCAAGACAGAGTCTCAGTGGCGCAACAGAAAACGTCTGGGCTCATACCTTCGCTATCCCGGAAGGTGTAACCATCATCGGTGGTTTCAATCCTGAGGGTGGCATCAGCGCGAGTGATCCTACTTACTACGGTCGCTACTATCAAGCTGATAAGACAGCAGCTGCACTCTCAACGGCTGGTGATATTTATACTAATGTAACGCCTATTCCGAATCAATCCGTTACCCCAGGAGGCAACGAAGTAGGTCGTGGCAACAAGTACGGAACGGAATCTGTATCCCTTCCTGCGGTAGGAACAGCAGCAACTGCTGCAACTGGTACAGAAGGACAGCCAGATTACGTTCCTGCTGTTCCTGCAAGTTCGGACTACATGCCTGCAAGAACGGTTAAGTTCCAGCAGTGGCATATTCAGGACATCGCTGATCGCCGCGCTATGGCTGACAACAACAAGAACGGCATCATCGAGCCTTGGGAGTTCGCTAACCAGACTATCATCTCTGGTAATGCTGTGAACGGTGAGACCGATGGTGTGTATCACATCATGACTGCCGTTGCAGATGAGGATGCCGTAGGTCGTATGCCAAAGGTGCAGAAGTATAATAAAGATAAAGATGGCAACATCGTATTCACAGGTTATAATTCTATAACAAAGGAGGGCGATCCAAGTCTTGAGACTGGCTACCAGTGGAAGGAGGAAGGTCAGCAGATTCGTCTGAATGGTCTTATCATCACAGGTGGTAACGCTCTCACTTACCTTTCAACAGCTCTCGACGATTATGGTTCGTACATCTTCTATCAGGGTGCTGGTCTGCAGGTGGATGGTAACCGATATAAGAATAATAAGAACAATAATCTAACAGGTAAAGCTGTCTTCCACAACTCTGCTGCTTACGGTGTAGGTTATCGTGACATCCCTGTCAGCGTAACCAACTGTCAGTTCCGCAACAACATAGCTGGTTATGGTGGCGCTATCTCTACTAACGGCTCACTCTCTCTCTTCGGTTCTTCGTTCGAGCAGAACCTTGCGATTGCTGCTACAGAGAAGCCTGAAGATGGCTACAAGTGGTATTCATGGGTTAACGATCAGGACCACACTGGTTCAGGAACTGAAGTGAAGAAGGTTATGTACCCTGGTCAGGGTGGTGCTATCCTCGCTACTGGTCAGCTCAGTGCATTCAACACTCTGTTTGCCAACAACGAGGCCCGTTACGAAGATGAGTACGAAGATGCTACGATAGCTCCTGTTGTTCACCCAACATTCCGTGTGCCTGGTGGCGGTACCAACAGTATTCGTGCTGCTGGTGGTGCTATTATGATGGGTAGTGCTGGTCAGCATCATATCGTGAACTGCGACTTCGTGCGCAACAAGGCTAATGCTTACCCTGCTGTGTTCACGATGAACCCAACATATAAGCAGCAGGATATTGTTGACACCCACAGCTACAGCCAGATTATCAACACTGTGGCTTGGGGTAACGAGGTGAACCCAGACATGCTTGCGAAGTATTCGGGCAATGCTGCATACAAGACTGCTTCAAAGCTGCTGGTGAACATCGGTAAGAAAGAACGTGACCCACAGTATATCAAGACAAAGGGTGGCACAGGTATGTATGAACCATCATTCACCGATGGCAATGTTCCAAGCAAGACTGACCTTGACAATACTAATGCTGACGCAAACGGTATTTGGCAGGAATCTGTATGGTTCTGCGCATACGAGGACGGTGTAGGCTTCAAGCCAAACAACGAGAAAGACCTCCGCGACGCTATTGAATATACAGCAGGTAGATTTGCTCCTAAGATGATCAAGGATGCCAACGGAGGTACTTACCAGAACTGTAACATGCTCATCGTAGCAGACAATAATGATGTTGCTGGTCCTAACTTCGGCAACCCATCCGTAAAGGCTGGTTTCGACGGATTCATGGAAGGTGCTGACTGGAGTCCTGCTCGTTTCAACCGACTCACGGATAATGGTAACGGCTGGATTAAGCAGACAGTGACTACGACTGCTAATGACATAGAGGTAACATTCAATAATGATGAAGCTCTTGGTACAGGTTATCAGGGTGCTTATCCTTATACTCACTATATTTCTGATATCGTACCAGGTCAGTTCCCAGAGTACAAGCTTTGGATTGCCATCGGCAACGAGAAGTACATGGAGGCTACAAACGATCCTGAGACAAGAGAACTCACTATCAATGGCACTCCAATCAATCGTTCTCAGAAGAACATCCCACGTATTTCTCCAGACCCAACGATGGGCGTAGAGAAGGCTTACATCGACATCGGTGTGTATGAGTATGTTAAGCAGCCACTGCTCAAGCCGGGTAGCGAGGTTGACATCCTTTGGGTATCTACTAAGGAGAAGCCTGAGAACGGACCTGCTAATGGTGCTACATGGAAGACTCCTACTTCTGATCTCCAGCGTGCCATTGAGACTCTTCTCTCTTCACGCAATGGACACAAGAAGGAAATCCGAATCATGGAGGGTGAATATGCTCCGGTTACTCCTAAGACTATCGGCGGCACAAAGTACAATGCGTTCATTATCGATACAAAGAGTCTGAACGAAGGTTCCATCGTGCCAAGCAGTTATGCAACTTCACCAAACAAGGAGAACTACTATGCTCAGTCGCTCACCATCAAGGGTGGCTACAGTGCAGACATTATGTACGAATACAATCCTGTTGAGTATAAGACCGTCATTCGTCAGGGTGAAGCTGCTGATGGTGTCAACACCGACCACCTTATATATATAGCTGACCCTACATTGCGCTACTATTATGAAGTGGGTGCTGGTAAGCAGGGCTATACAGATAAGAATCAGGATGGTGCGATTTATCCATTGACAGGCGATCATGAGTCTAATACAGCCAAGTCTATGCCTATCCAGATTGATGGCGTAACGCTTATCAACAGTAAGGCAAACGCTAGCGCTGTTGGTTCGGCTATCTATTATCCTGACTATGCGGATAAGGTTCCTAATCCAAACTACGATAGCGAAGAGGCCGAAGATGCTACAACCAATCCAATGCAAATAGACGGCGTAAAGGAGGCTCACTCTATTAGTGTTGGTGGTGAGATCGTTTATTATACGGACAAGGAACATACTCAAAAATCTGGAAATGGCGGTAAGGATGAGACTGACTATCCGGCAATAGAAGATAATACCGGAGAGGTTATCCCTAACCCAGCCAAGATTGTTATCACTAAGACTCAGGTTATCGGTAGCGGTAACACGACGTCCGCTGAGGATGCAACCAAGGCTAGTGCAGTGTATATCGGACAGAACGGTGGTAGTGCCCTTATATATAATACGGTGTTCCACTCTAACTACGGTATGCCTCTCAACGCTTGGAATACTGTCAACGTAAACAATACCTTCGGTCTTAACGCTGGTAAGGTGCAGCTTCAGGATGCTACAGGCGTAGCTGTTAAGTCTCAGATGCACAATTCTGCTCTTTGGAAGAACAACAAGACGGCTGAAGGCTATGGCGATCAGTTCACTGGTGCTGCAAGCTTCTCTTACAATAGCTACACTGGTTGTGCTACAGATGCAGACAACAACACATCTCTCTCTGACGTTAACTCCAACATTGCTGAAGGTCCTAACTTCGTTGACCCAGAGAATGCTGACATTGAGGCTCGCAACTTCGACCTCAAGCCAAGTATGCGTCTGCTCAACCAGGGTAGTGAGACGGCTACTACAGGTACATACTACACAAAGATTATGCACTACTATGTAGGAAAGGTTGCTGATGTTGATAAGTATGCAAACTATGACTATGCTCTTATTCCTACCACAGACGTTGATGTATTGAATCGTGATCGTTTCAAGAACAACATCGACCGCGGTGCTTACGAGTTCCAGGGTAGCTTGTTCGAAATCCTCTATGTTGACCCTAACAAGTCGCACCGTGATGATGCTACCGGTGAGAACTGGAATGACGCTTTCGGCTATGGCGACCTCCAGAACGCTATCGACCTTGCTGCTATCTATCATGCAACAAATCCGAATAAGGAAGCTTACGTCTTCGTCAAGGGTAACTCTTCAACGAACAAGGGAGAGAATACCAACGAGACTATTACTATCCGCGATGGTGTTACTACTTACGGTTCTATCCTTTCAAGCAACACTAACTGGCATGGCATAAAGAAGGAAGATGGTACAACTCCGAAGTACTCTTCTGTTGACGACTATATCCGTGACATCCGCCTCAACCGCGAGGGTGTGGCAAGCACTCATGCCAACCAGACTATCGTAACAGGTATCAAGACTGCCGATGCTGCATTCAATGGAACTTATGTTGATACAACAGATCCTGAAAATCCTGTGACATACAATGTTCCTGCTATCATCGATGGCTTCGTGGTAACAGATCCTAACGGTCCTACAGCTCCTGTACTTGACATTACAAACACTTCTGAGAATGCGACTATCGTAGTTCGCAACGTCATCGTGGCAGACAACGATATGAGCAAGGCTGATGGCGATGTTAACGTAGCTCAGATCAGCAACGGTCTTATCTACGAGGCTCTCTTCCGCGACAATAAGCCTAAGGGTAATGGTGCAGTTCTGAAGGTTAGCAACAATCCAGAAGGCGCTAAGACTGCAAGCACTAAGACCAGTGGCTATGCCGTAAACGTAACTGTTGAAGGCAAGACCGTAGGTGCAGACGGCTCAACTCCTGTTGATGGAAAGAAGAGTAAGACTGATGCAACTAACGTCGAGTCTGAAACTCAGATCTACAAGTCTATCACAAACTCTATCGACGGCACTAAGGATGGTGCTTACGGCAAGATTAAGAACCCTGGTATCTTCGGCTACTACTACAACATCGGTCGCATCGGAGACTCTAACATGAGTACAAATGCTGACCTGAACTATCAGCTTTCTGAGACAAGTAAGTACATCGATATGTGTGAGCTTGACGTTGACGCTAACGGTAACCCTAACTTCCTGCCAGACAACCTGAAGACATTTGTTTGTTACAAGACTGACCGTGACATCCTCGGCAACCCACGTCTCCTTGCTGGTGTAACAAACGGAAGCAAGATTGACCGTGGTGCATTCGAGACATGGAAGGTTGAGAACGATTGGCACACTGGACATGACAACTCTATCGCTCAGCAGAGTGGCTACGAGACAGCTGGCGAGGGCACTTACCTCGATGACATCAAATATACCTTCTATCCACACGCAGGTTCTGCAGTATATCTGATGGAAGGCAAGTACATCGTCCTTGATGCTCCTGGTGCTGGTTACGACGAGACAACTTCAAACCCTGGCTTCCTCCTCGTGAAGGATGGTGCAAACCTCTACACTAACGGTCGTCACACTACTGTGGCTTACGTAGCCGTAGAGCGCAAGGTTAAGAGGAATGGTTCTATCGTGGCATTGCCATACGAAATTAAGTATGGTAAGGGTGTAGCAACAGTCGGAAAAGACGGTACTGACCTCCTTCTTACATCAACAACAGGTTCTGCATACCTGTACAGTGGCGGCGATCGTTCTGCATGGGATTATATCTTTAATGAAGGCAAGACTCCAGAAGGCTCTGTTTGCTGGAAGGGTGTTCCTGAAGCAAGCAGCACAAAGGCTAACGCCGGCGTACTCTACGCTCCTAACGCAGGTATCACATTCGATACAAACAGCGAGGCTCTCCTCCGCTTCACTGCTCAGGGCGCAGTCATCAACGACTACATCTACGAGGAGTATGGACCTACAAAGGCTGTCACTCTCACTCAGTATGATGATGCTCAGAGCACAAACAACGGTGCTGACTTCACAAACGAACTCGACATGGGATGGAACTGTATAGGTATTCCTTACCTCGTAAGTGACTATAAGCCATACGAGAAGGCAGAAACTTACGGTGCATCTGACAAGTACATGATGAACATCCCTCACACCCTCTGGCTCTATTACGATGGAGTTCATACTCCTGACTATAATCCAGAGACAGACGCAGCTGATTCTAAGCTTGTTGATGGTGACGGTGGTTACTACTCAGTAAAGGCTTGGAAGTCAGACGATGCTGATTGGCATGTTGCTGCAGGTACAAAGAAGGCTCTTTGGGTAGGTGAAGGTTTCTTCACTCAGACTGCTACTCTCAGTGATACTGAGAATCTCACATTCTATCGTCCTATAGCTCCTATCCTCGGTGCTAAGAGCTCAGCTCCTCGCATGAATGCTCGTTACTTCTACGATGCTAACGGCATTGAGGATGTCAACGACGACATGAACGGCAGCCGTCGTGGCGAAAGCGTCATCAAGTTCGTTCGCAACGGAAAGGTTTACATCCAGAAGAACGGCAAGACATACACAGCTGCCGGACAGCTGGTAGAAAACGCAGATATGTAAACGCATTTATCTATCTATTTGTAGGGCGAGGATTTGGCTTTTCCTTCGGCCGCCGAGCTAAACCTTCCGAGCCGCGATTCAGGTTTTATACCCACGAAACGGCTCGGAAATCCTCGCCCTACAATTTGCTAATCGCAGCTCGGAAATCCTCGCCCTACGGTTCTTTTGTTTGAAAAACAATGCTATTTGTCATTAAATAATTGATTTTTCTTGTAAAAAATTGCTATTCTATAATTAATTTCTTACCTTTGCCGCGATTATGGGTTAAATGAACCCAATATATGACGAAAATATTTTAAAAATTTAGATGAACGTAATTCAGAAAACTCTCACATTGGCTGATGGTCGCACCATCACAATTGAGACAGGTAAACTGGCAAAACAAGCCGATGGTAGCTGTACCCTCCGTATGGGTAACACTGTGCTCCTGGCCACTGTTTGTGCCGCAAAAGACGCAGTTCCTGGAACAGATTTTATGCCACTCCAGGTAGAGTATCGTGAACAGTATGCAGCAGCAGGACGTTTTCCTGGTGGCTTCACAAAGCGTGAAGGAAAGGCTTCAGACAACGAAATCCTTACTTGCCGCCTTGTGGACCGTGCTCTTCGTCCACTTTTCCCTTCAGACTTCCACGCAGAGGTCTTTGTAAACGTAATTCTTTTCTCTGCTGATGGCGTTGATCAGCCAGACGCTCTCGCAGGTTTCGCCGCTTCTGCAGCTCTCGCTTGTTCAGACATTCCTTTTGAATGTCCTATCTCAGAAGTTCGTGTAGCTCGTGTAAACGGAGAATATGTCATCAACCCAACTTTCGAACAGATGAAGTCTGCCGACATGGATCTCATGGTAGGTGCTACAAAGGACAACATCATGATGGTTGAGGGTGAGATGGACGAGGTTTCTGAGGCTGACCTCCTCGGTGCTCTCAAGGCTGCTCACGAGGCTATCAAGCCTATGTGTGTGCTCCAGGAAGAGCTCATGAAGGAACTCGGAACAGACGTTAAGCGTGAGTACTGCCACGAGGTTAACGATGATGAACTCCGCGAGCAGGTGAAGAAGGATACTTACCAGAAGTGCTACGACGTAGTGAAGCAGGCTCTTGAGAAGCACGCTCGTGCTGAGGCTTTCGAGGCTATCCGCGAAGAGTTCAAGACTGCTTACTGCGAGGCTCACACAGACCTCACTGAGGATGAGCTCGAAGAGAAGTGCGCTCTTATCGACAAGTACTACCACGACGTAGAGAAGGACGCTATGCGCCGTTGCATCCTCGACGAAGGTGTACGTCTCGACGGTCGTAAGACAAACGAAATCCGCCCTATCTGGTGCGAGGTTTCTCCACTCCCAATGCCACACGGAAGCTCTATCTTTACTCGTGGTGAGACACAGTCACTTACAACTGTTACTCTCGGCACAAAGATGGACGAAAAGATGGTTGACGATGTTCTCGACAAGAGCTACATGCGTTTCCTCCTCCACTATAACTTCCCTCCATTCTGTACTGGTGAGGCTAAGGCACAGCGCGGTGTAGGTCGTCGTGAGATTGGTCACGGTCACCTTGCATGGCGTGGTCTTAAGGGACAGATTCCTACTGACTACCCATACACAGTACGCGTAGTTTCTCAGATTCTTGAGTCTAACGGTTCTTCTTCTATGGCTACAGTATGTGCTGGTACTCTCGCTCTCATGGATGCAGGTGTGCCAATGAAGAAGCCTGTTTCTGGTATCGCAATGGGTCTTATCAAGAACGCTGGTGAGGACAAGTATGCTGTTCTCTCTGACATCCTTGGCGATGAGGACCACCTTGGCGATATGGACTTCAAGACTACAGGTACAAAGGACGGTCTTACTGCTACTCAGATGGACATCAAGTGCGACGGTCTTTCTTACGAAATCCTCGAGAAGGCTCTCCAGCAGGCTAAGGAAGGTCGTGAGCACATCCTCGGTTGCATCACTGATACTATCGCTGAGCCACGCGCAGAACTCAAGCCACACGTACCACGCATCGTTCAGATCACTATCCCTAAGGAGTTCATCGGTGCTGTTATCGGTCCTGGTGGTAAGATTATCCAGCAGATGCAGGAAGATACAGGTGCTACAATCACTATCGAAGAGACTGACGGAGTAGGCAAGGTTCAGGTTTCAGGTCCTAACAAGGGGTCTATCGTCGCTGCTCTCGGTAAGATTCGTGCCATCGTAGCCGTTCCTGAGGTAGGCGAGGTTTACGAAGGTACAGTTCGCTCTATCATGCCTTACGGTTGCTTCGTAGAGATCATGCCTGGCAAGGACGGTCTTCTCCACATCTCAGAGATTGAGTGGAAGCGTCTTGCTACTGTAGAAGAGGCTGGCATCAAGGAAGGCGACAAGATTCAGGTTAAGCTCCTCGACATCGATGGTAAGACTGGTAAGTACAAGCTCTCTCGCCGCGTTCTCCTTGAGAAGCCAGAGGGTTATGTAGAGCGTGAGCAGCGTCCACGTCGTGAGCGTCCAGAGCGTGGCGAGCGTCGTCCACGTCCAGATCGTCGCAACAATAACTTCGACGGTGAGCCACGTCGCTTCGAGCACAAGCAGCGCGAGCAGGCGAATGATCCATACGCTCCAAAGGAGCCAAAGGACTTCAACGACTCTCTTGACCGCATCAGCGATGACATCTAAGAATCAGTCCTGAATTTTTTCAGAATAGGATTATTCTGACAGAACATAATTAAAGCCCAGAGTTGAAGCAGATTTAGCTGTACTCTGGGCTTTTTGTATGTTGGATCACACTCATTTCAAGCAGGTTAAGCCCTATGACTTGATATTATAACAGAAAATAGGGCTTTAATGTTTACTTTATCGCTACTTTGGAAGCCCTTGGAAAACTCCTGACGGAGAAAACCCCTTAACGGAGAAAACAAAAACAAAGAAAACTCACCGCGGAATTGTTTTCTAATGTTTCCGTTTTCTGCGTTTGGCAGTTTTCTG
>JAZRYU010000044.1:0-2393 GCA_045600885.1 Prevotella sp. | reverse complement strand
ATACTGAAAATATCAAGCATTGGCTACACAACGCAATATATAAACATGTCTGATTTCAGCGGAAAGGTGCAGCTTACGGACGATACGCAGATGCTCAGTGAGGTGACTGTAAAAGGTCAGATGCCAAAGACGAAGCTCACGGGCAACTCCATGGTAACGAAGATAGAAGGCACCGTTCTTGGCACATCAGGCACGGCAAAGGAGATGCTGGGAAAGGTGCCGGGAATGACGCAGAAGGGCGACGACCTTGAGGTTCTGGGCAAGGGCACACCTATATATTATATCAACGGTCGCAAGATGCAGGACAAGGACGAACTGAAGCGCCTTCGTTCGGAAGATATAAAGGAAGTGGAGGTTATCACAAATCCTGGCGCTCAGTATGATGCTACGGTGTCGGCTGTAGTAAGGATAAAGACTGTTCGCAGGGAAGGCACTGGCTTTGGCTATGACGTAGATCTCTCGGAACAGCAGAACCTCCGCTATGGCTTTGCTGACCCATCAGCAACAGTCAACCTTCGTTACCGCCATAATAACATCGATTTCTTCGGAATGGCAAACTACTGGAAATGGGACAGCGCAAACGATGCCAGTCCTTCGCAGAAGAGCTACTTCATGGACAAAGGTCAGTTGCGCACCATAGAGCAGTATTCAAAGTTCCGTCACGACTGGCGCGGAGAAGGCTTCAACTACAACATCGGTTTCAACTGGCAGATAGCTGAGAATCATTCTGTTGGCGCACGATTGGAGCGTCACGATAATCTTGACGTTCCAATACCAGCAACGCAGGAGTCCGTTATAAAGCAGTATCTTGCCGACGGCAGCGACTATAGTGAGGAGCATAACAAGTCCATTCAGGAAGAGCGCGACCATTCTCCTTACAATTGGGAAGGCAATGCTTATTACAACGGACAGGTAGGCAAGCTTGGCATTGACCTCAACCTCGACTTCCTCACAAACAAGTCAACAGAGAATCAAACCATCGAGGAAATCCGTCAAATGGAAGGACTATCCCCTGCTGTTGTCAGCAAGGCTTCTACCGCCAATCACACTTCCAACCGCATGTACGCCGGCAAGCTTGTGTTCAGTTATCCTGTATGGAAAGGACAATTGCAGGCGGGAACGGAGATGACATTCGTCAGTCGCAAGAACAGATACCAGATGGTGGGACTTGACTTGCCTAATTCTGATTCTCACGTCAAGGAAGACAACATCGCAGCCTTTGCGCAATATGCCTTCCAAATACCGAAGGTCGGAAACTTCAGTGCCGGTCTGCGCTACGAGCATGTAGGCTTTGACTATGAAGACAAGCTCAACGCTAAAAACAGTATGACTCGCTACACTGACGATTTCTTCCCAACCCTCTCTTGGGCAAACCAGTGGGGCAGCGTGCAGACATCTCTCAGCTATACCGTAAGAACATCACGCCCAAGCTACTGGCAGCTCAGTGAGACGATGCAGTATCTCAACCCATACTCTCTGCAGCAGGGTGACCCAACGCTGAAGAATGCCACAAGACATGAGCTGGATGCCAATGTACGCTGGAAGTGGCTGAACCTCTACATGTCGTATGAGCAGCGCAACAACACTCTCACGCAGTGGTCGTACATATACAATACTGAAGGCGTAATACTCATCAAGAACATCAATCTCGCTGATCCTGTTCGCAACTTCGCAGCATTCCTCTCTGCCTCTCCTACATGGGGCTGCTACTCTCCAAACTGGAATATCGGTGTGCAGAAGTTCTTCAACAAGTTCACGCTTGCTGACCCTCGTGAGGCTACAGGGGAGCGAACAGTCCGCTACAAGAAACCGCTCTTTATCTTTGACTGCAACAACGCATTCCGCTTCAAGCACTCATGGCAGTTGGAATGTAACGCCAACCTCTTGACTCCGGGCGATGTCATTAACTACAAGCTCATAAACACATCGTTCAACCTCGCATTCGTCGTGCAGAAATGCTGGCTGAAGAATGACGCTCTCTGTCTCCGCGCTTCCATCACCGACATCTTCCAGCGCACAAACCAGAATATCGAGATGGACTGCGGCTACTACACGCTCACACAGCATAACCGCTCCAACAACCACCGTCTCTATGTATCACTTCGCTACACATTCAATGCACAGAAGAGCAAGTACAAGGGAACAGGTGCTGGCAAGGATGCCGCAGGACGAATGAGTAGTAAATAATTGAACTTGTGTAACTTAAATAATAAACGTAAAATTGCCGAAAAATGGTTCGTAAAATTTTATGATTGATTCCACTCTAAAAAGTCAGGCTATTCGCCCATGATTAATATTACGATAATTTAACACAATATCTCTCTTTGAAATTTTGAAATCTGGAGATTTTTTCGTAAATTTGCACAATAATTCAAGACTTCAGCAATGTTCAA
>JAZRYU010000043.1:0-36104 GCA_045600885.1 Prevotella sp. | reverse complement strand
AGTTTTCCAAGGGCTTCCAAAGTAGCGATAAAGTAAACATTAAAGCCCTATTTTCTGTTATAATATCAAGTCATAGGGCTTAACCTGCTTGAAATACATGTTATTCAATATGTTACATACGTTTACCGGACACCATTAATTCAAAACAATGCAAAGCAATTACTTTGAAAAGCGTGAGGTGCTGAAGTTCAAGCATTTCTCTCGCAAGGGCTATGCGCTTTTTGCCTGCCTGGGAAAAGTGGTGCTTGTCGGCGTACTCTCTGTTGCCACACTGCAGAATGCGAAAGCTTCTGGTGTGAGCATCGATGTGAACCGTGCTGACAACGACACTATCCCTACGGACAAGGAGTTCGACCTTAGCGAGGTGGAAGTGTCTGGCACACGCGCTCCGCTGTCGGCAGGACAAGCGGCGAGAATGGTAACTGTACTGCATGCACAGGACATTGAGGGTGCGGCAGTGCAAAGTGTTAACGACTTATTGAAACTCTGCGTAGGAGTGGATGTAAGGCAGAGAGCACCTATGGGTGCACAAACGGATATCTCAATACGAGGGGGCACGAGCGAGCATATCGCTATTCTGCTTGACGGTATCTGTATTTCTGACCCTCAGACAGGGCACAACGCCCTCGACCTCCCAATACAGCTTTCGGAAATAGAACGAGTGGAAGTTCTTGAAGGACCTGCTGCCAGAGTGTATGGTGCGCAGTCGCTGCTTGGTGCGGTGAATATTGTTACCAAGCGCCCCCTAACCCCCGAAGGGGGAACTTCTAAGTGTTCTGCGGATGTGTTTTTGGAAGGTGGTTCTTACGGTTATCTGAATGCTGGAGGAGTTCTTAATGCTCCTGTTATTAACGAGAGAATAACCAACTCCGTAAGTGGTTCTTACACCCGCTCCGACGGTTTTAACCGTTCAAAGGCTGACAACCTGAACAATGATTACGAGGGTGGAAAGTTTTTCTATAGAGGAAGCGTGAACTTCGGTCAAAGTCAAGGCCAGAGTCAAAGTCTTAGATATACTTTCGGCTTAGCTCAAAAGCGCTGGGGCTCAAGCACTTCCTACGGTCTTGGTAGCGACGAGCAGTACGAGCGTACAAACAAGATGTATGCTACCATTGCCGGCGATTTCACCATCGGAAGCAATCTTCATGTGAAGCCGGCAGTAAATTGGCAGCAGAACAAGGATTACTACCAGTGGACACGCGGCGTGAGCAAGGCGAATATCAACAATACCAATGTCTATGGCGCTAGTCTGAACGTCTGGTTTGACTGGGCTTTAGGTCGCACTACGGCAGGCTATGAACTGAGAAACGAAGACCTCTTGAGCGTTAATCTCGGCGAACCGCTCAGCAGCACTCATGAGATAGCTGGAACAGACCGATTCTACGACCACGGACTGAACCGCACGAACCACTCATGGCATCTAGAGCATAATGTTGTTTACAAGAACTTCACCGCTTCTGCAGGACTGATGGCTCTGCGCAATACGTGGAACGATATGCCGTATCATGTCTATCCGGGCGTGGACTTGGCTTATCAGTTGGCAAGAAACTGGAAGCTCTATGCTTCGTATAACACCTCTATGCGAATGCCTACATACACCGAGCTCTACTATAAGGTGGATGGTCATCTGGCAGACAAGAACCTTCTGCCGGAAGAGATGCAGGCCTTCGAGGTCGGAACAAAGTATGCTTCGCGCTTTGGCGTGGCTTCACTCAGCCTTTTCAAGCATCACGGCACGAACATGATAGACTGGATTCTCGACATGAATAAGCCTGAGACTGAGCGCGTCTGGACTTCCGTAAACCATACCGAAGTGAACAGCTATGGAGCGGAGTTTAACAGCCGTTGGAACCTGCAGCAGGTCGTTAAGAATCAGCGTGTTTTGAAGACGTTCACCCTTGGCTATAGCTACATCTGGCAAGAGCAGGAGCAGACAGAGAATCTTCTTAGTCGTTACACTTTGGAATATCTGCGCCATAAGCTTGTGGCATCGCTTGATATGAACCTCTACCATCGCGGTAGCAATGCTCTCGATATGAACATCGCCTACCGTTTCCAGAATCGCATAGGCAGTTATACCGATGGGGCAGGGGAGAAGCAGAACTATTCGCCATACTCGCTTGTTGATGTCCGACTTGATTGGCGTACTTCGCACTACAGCATCTTCCTTTCAGCCAACAATATCTTCGCTAAGCAGTATATGGATTACGGCAACGTGAAGCAGCCTGGCGCATGGTTCGTTGGCGGAGTGAAATTCCGTTTGTAGGGCGAAGATTTGATCACAAAAATAATCATGTTCGCTTACTTATATTAATAATGAATGCGATTTGTTGCAATATTTTTGCGCATTTCGCATTTATTTTATAATTTTGCGCGGAAAATATTAAAACTCACTATAGAAAAATGAAAAAGGCATTATTGATGATTCTCGATGGTTGGGGCATCGGAAAGCACAACAATGGTGATGTTATCTTCAACACACCAACCCCATATCTCGACTACCTCCAGGCAGTTAGTTCAGTTTCTCAGCTTCAGGCTTCAGGTGAGGACGTAGGTCTTCCTGACGGCCAGATGGGTAACTCAGAGGTAGGTCACCTTAACATTGGTGCCGGACGTATTGTTTATCAGGATCTCGTAAAGATCAACCGCGCTTGCAAGGACGGTTCTATCCTTGAAAATCCAGAGGTAAAGAGCGCTTACACTTACGCTAAGGAAAACGGCAAGAAGCTCCACCTCATGGGTCTTACTTCAAACGGTGGCGTTCACTCTTCACTCGACCACCTCAAGAAGCTTATCGAAATCGGCAAGGAGTATGGTCTTTCACAGCAGACTTTCGTTCATTGTTTCATGGACGGTCGTGACACAGACCCTAAGTCTGGTGCTGGCTTCATCCAGGAGATTACAGACGTTTGTGCTGCAAATGATGCAAACATCGCTTCTATCGTAGGTCGTTTCTATGCAATGGACCGCGACAAGCGTTGGGAGCGCGTTAAGGAAGCTTACGACCTCATCGTATGTGGTAAGGGTGCTGAGGCTTCTGACATGGTTCAGGCAGTGAAGGATTCTTACGCTAACGATGTTACTGACGAGTTCATCAAGCCTATCGTAAACTCTACTGTTAACGGTAAGATTGAGGAAGGCGACGTTGTTATCTTCTTCAACTACCGCAACGACCGTGCTAAGGAGCTTACTCAGGTTCTCTCTCAGACAGACATGGAAGAGCAGGGCATGAAGACTATTCCAGGCATCCAGTACTACTGCATGACTCCTTACGACGCTTCTTTCACTGGCGTTCACATCCTCTTCCCTAAGGAGAACGTTGAGAATACTCTCGGCGAATATCTCTCAAAGAACGGTATCAAGCAGCTCCACACAGCAGAGACAGAGAAGTATGCTCACGTAACATTCTTCTTCAACGGTGGTCGCGAGACTCCATACGAAGGCGAAGACCGCATCCTCGTGGCTTCTCCAAAGGTTGCTACTTACGACCTCAAGCCTGAGATGTCTGCTTATGAGGTAAAGGATAAACTCTGTGCAGCTCTCAAGACTGAGCAGTATCAGTTTGTTGTCGTAAACTTCGCTAACGGCGACATGGTTGGTCATACAGGTATCTACAATGCTATCGCAAAGGCAGTTACAGCTGTTGACAACTGCGTTCGTGACGTTATCGAGACTGCAAAGGCTGCTGGCTACGAGGCAATTATCATCGCTGACCACGGTAATGCTGACAACGCTATCAACCCAGACGGTACTCCAAACACAGCTCACTCTCTCAACCCAGTGCCATTCATCTACGTTACAGACAACAACTCTGCAACAGTGAAGGACGGTCGCCTCGCAGACGTTGCTCCATCAATCCTCCATATCCTTGGACTCGAGCAGCCAGCAGAGATGACAGGTGAGAACCTCATTGTAGATTAATGCGCACTGCAGTAATAATACTCAACTGGAACGGGGCAGAAATGATTAAAAAGTTTCTGCCCTCTGTCGTTGAACACTCTCAGGAAGCAGATGTAATCGTAGCAGACAACGGTTCTACAGACGACTCGCTTTCCGTTCTTGAGCGTGAATTTCCTTCTGTAAAGACCATTGTTCTCGACAAGAACTATGGTTTTGCCGAAGGTTACAATCGTGCCATAAAGCAAGTGGAAGGTAAGTACGAGTATGTCGTCCTGCTGAACTCCGATGTGGAGGTTACAGAAGACTGGCTCGCTCCACTCGTTGCCTTCATGGATGCCAATCCCGACTGCGCCGCGTGCCAGCCGAAGCTTCTTGCCTATCATGACAAGGACAGCTTTGAATATGCCGGTGCAGCAGGAGGATTCATCGATAAGTTCGGCTATCCCTACTGCCGTGGCAGAATATTCTCCACGGTGGAAAAAGATGAAGAACAGTACGATGCTCCGATGGAGATACATTGGGCTACCGGTGCTTGCATGATGGTTCGCACGTCAGACTATCTCGCAGCTGGCGGACTCGATGGGAAATTCTTTGCCCATAATGAGGAGATAGACCTCTGCTGGCGACTGAGAATTTACGGGAAAAAGATCTGTTGCGTTACAGGCAGTAAGGTCTATCACGTGGGCGGCGGAACACTACCGCAAGGCAATCCGCGCAAAACCTATCTGAATTTCCGCAACAATCTCACCATGCTCTACAAGAACCTTCCCGAAGACAAGGTGAACACCGTTCTTTGTGCCCGCTATTGGCTCGACCGTGTGGCAATGCTTCAGAGTCTTGCAAAGGGAAATATTGCCGATGTAAAGGCAATCATGAAAGCCCGACGCGACTTCAAATCATGGCAGAAAGACTATGCTCAGGTAAGAGCAGAAATACAGCAGAAAAGGACACTTGAAGGCTGTAAAGACGTGTCAGACATATCAATTCTCTGGCAGTATTTCGCTATGAGAAGGCAGAAATATAGCGATATAAAAGCCTGATAAAGACAAGAATAGTCAAGAATTAACAGACAAACGGCGTAAAAGTAGGTGGAAATTTTTGTAAGTGCCTGAAAATGTGTAATTTTGCGCCCGATTTTTATTAACTTAATTTATTAACTCTCTAAAGAGGTAACGGCAGAAGGCGTTGAGCCCTAAAGCCCGAGTCCTCAGGAAATTTGATTAACTTTATGTCAAATCTTAAAAACATCCAGCCATTGGAGGACTTCAACTGGGAAGAATTCGAGAATGGCACAACAGCAGGTGTAAGCTACGAACAGCAGGAAAAGGCTTACTCTGAGACACTTAACAAGGTATCAGAAAATCAGGTGGTTGACGGTACTGTAATCCACGTTGACAAGAAGGAAGTTGTTGTTAACATCGGTTACAAGTCAGACGGTATCATCCCTGCTTCTGAATTCCGCTACAATCCAGAACTCAAGGTTGGCGACAAGGTTGAGGTTTTGGTTGAGAACCCAGAAGACAAGAAGGGTCAGCTCCAGCTTTCTCACAAGAAGGCACGCCTCACTAAGTCTTGGGATCTCGTTAACAAGGCTCTCGATGAGGATCAGGTTATCAACGGCTTCATTAAGTGCCGCACTAAGGGTGGTATGATCGTTGACGTATTCGGAATCGAGGCATTCTTGCCAGGTTCACAGATCGACGTTCACCCAATCCGCGACTACGATCAGTATGTAGGCAAGACAATGGAGTTCAAGGTTGTTAAGATCAACCAGGAATTCAAGAACGTTGTTGTTTCTCACAAGTCTCTCATTGAGGCAGAGCTCGAACAGCAGAAGAAGGAAATCATCTCTAAGCTCGAGAAGGGTCAGATCCTCGAAGGTACTGTTAAGAACATCACTTCTTACGGTGTATTCGTTGACCTCGGCGGAGTTGACGGACTCATCCATATCACAGACCTCTCTTGGGGCCGCGTAAGCGATCCACACGAGGTTGTTTCTCTCGATCAGAAGATCAACGTTGTTATCATCGACTTCGACAACGAGAAGAAGCGTATCGCTCTCGGTCTCAAGCAGCTCACTCCACATCCATGGGATGCTCTTGACGCTAACCTCCAGAAGGGCGACAAGGTTAAGGGTAAGGTTGTTGTTATCGCTGATTACGGTGCATTCGTTGAGGTTGCTCCAGGCGTAGAAGGTCTTATCCACGTTTCTGAGATGTCTTGGAGCCAGCACCTCCGTTCAGCTCAGGACTTCCTCAAGGTTGGCGACGAGGTAGAGGCAGTTATCCTCACTCTCGACCGCGAGGAGCGCAAGATGTCTCTCGGCATCAAGCAGCTTAAGGAAGATCCATGGGAGGCAATCGAGGTTAAGTACCCAGTTGCAAGCAAGCACACAGCTAAGGTTCGCAACTTCACTAACTTCGGTATCTTCGTAGAGCTCGAGGAAGGCGTAGATGGTCTTATCCACATCTCTGACCTCTCTTGGACAAAGAAGGTAAAGCACCCATCAGAGTTCACAAAGGTAGGCGAGCCAATCGACGTAATGGTACTCGAAATCGACAAGGAGAACCGTCGTCTCTCTCTCGGCCACAAGCAGCTTGAGGACAACCCTTGGGACACTTACGAGACAATCTACACTCCAGGTTCTGTACACAAGGGCGTTATCGCTGAGGTTATGGAGCGTGGCGCAGTAGTTACTCTCAACGAGGGTGGCGAAGGCTTCGCTACTCCAAAGCACCTCGTTAAGGAAGACGGCTCACAGGCTCAGAAGGGCGAGGAGCTCGAGTTCAAGGTAATCGAGTTCGTTAAGGAGACTAAGCGCATCATCCTCTCTCACTCTCGCACATTCGAAGAGGGCGTAGAGGAGCCAAAGAAGGCAGCTCGTAAGCCACGCGCTCAGAAGGAAGCTGCTCCAGCTATCCAGAACGTATCTGGCGGTACAAGCCTCGGTGACCTCGATGCACTTGCAGCACTCAAGGCTCAGATGGAAGGTAAGTAATCCACTTTCGGATATAGCTTATAAATCCAGATAAAACATCCCCATACTCCGCATGATTGGAGTATGGGGATTCTTCTTTTTGTGTCATAGATTAAATTCCCATTCCCCCTTTTTGTAAAGTCAAGTTGCTATTTTGGGGATTAATCCTGCCGTATTTGGGGGTAATTTCGGCAAATCGGACAAAAAACAAATCAATTCTTTTGATTTAGTTAAATAATTTCTTAACTTTGCAGCGATAATAATACGGCTCGGAAGGTTTAGTGGCAACGGCGCTGGGCAACGAGTCTATAACCTATCGAAAACAGATAATAATAACAACTAAATTAAAAGATTATGATACCAGGAATTCAGCAGTCTGCTTTTCAGGCCACAGTAGATGGCAAGCAGACAGATCTCTACACTCTTAAGAATGCTAACGGAATGGAAGTTGCTATCACTAACTATGGTGCAGCTATCATTGGTATTTACGTTCCAGACAAGAACGGCAACTTCGAGAACGTGATCGGCGGTCACGACAGCATCGAGGCTATCCTCAACAGCTCTCAGAAGTATCTCTCTACAACTATCGGTCGTTACGGCAACCGTATCGCTGGCGGTCAGTTCTTCCTCAACGGTAAGAAGTATCAGCTTCCTCAGAACGAGGGCAGAAATACTCTTCACGGTGGTATGAAGGGCTTCAACAAGAAGGTGTGGGACGTTACTCCTATGAACGACCAGACTATCGTGCTCAAATATACTTCTCCATACGGTGAGGAAGGTTTCACTGGCGAGATGAAGGTGACTGTCATCTACTCTCTCACTGACGACAACGAGCTCTGCATCGAATATCTTGCTACAACAAACAAGACAACTATCGCTGCTCTCACTAACCACGCATTCTTCTCTCTCGGCGGTATCAAGAATCCTACTGCTACTATCGACAACCAGATTCTTGAGATGAACGCTGATTTCTATCTCCCTGTTGACACTGAGTGCATCCCTACTGGTGAGATCCTCAAGGTGGAAGGTACTCCATTCGACTTCCGCAAGCCAAAGGCTATCGGTCTTGAGCAGAATGCTGACCACGAGCAGATTAAGAACGGTTCCGGCTACGACCACAACTATGTTCTCAACAAGCGTGAGGAAGGCGAACTCTCATTCGCAGCTCGTCTTACTGAGCCTGAGAGCGGCCGTACTCTTGAGGTTTACACTACAGAGCCAGGTTGCCAGCTCTACTGCGATAACTTCGTTCGCGATATCGTTGGTCCAGACGGAGCTACATTCCCACGTCGCTCAGCTGTTTGTCTTGAGACTCAGCACTTCCCAGACTCTCCAAACCGTAACTACTTCCCATCAGTAGTTCTCCGTCCAGGTGAGCGTCTCAAGTCAAAGACAATCTATAAGTTTGGTGTTGTTGAATAAATAAAAATGAAAAATGAAAAGTGAAAAATGCTCAAGGCGCAGCACTTTTCAATTTTCACTTTTCAATTATCACTTTATTAGATGGTAACAATAGAACATGTTCGCTCACGCTTCGTGAAGCACTTCGATGGAAGACTCGGCAGCATCTACTCGGCTCCGGGCAGAATAAACATCATCGGTGAGCATACAGACTATAATAATGGTTTCGTACTTCCGGGTGCCGTTTCTAACGGCATCCTTTGCGAAATCCGTCCTAACGGAACCGACACTGTGCAACTCTACTCTATCGATTTGAAAGATAGAGTGGAGTTTGCTGTTAATGACGAAAATGGTCCTAAGGCTTCTTGGGCACGCTATATTTTCGGCGTTATGCGCGAACTTCAGCTCAAGGGAGTGAAGGTAGAAGGCTTCAATGCAGCATTCTCAGGCGATGTGCCTCTCGGCGCAGGAATGTCTTCTTCTGCTGCTCTTGAAAGCTGCTTCGGCTTCGCTCTCAACGATCTCTTCGGTGGCGATAACGCTGTGAGCACTTGGGACTTGGCTCTCATTGGACAAGCAACAGAGCACAAGTATCTCGGCATGAACTGCGGCATCATGGACCAGTTTGCCAGCTGCTTCGGACAGAAGGGCAAGGTGATGCGTCTGGACTGTCGTTCTCGTGAATTCGAGTACATGCCTTTCGAGACAGATGCCTACTCACTCGTTCTCTGCAATTCTGGCGTTAAGCACAGCTTCGCTTCAGAGGAGGGTAATGCCTACAACGAGCGTCGTCAGAGCTGCGAGACTGTTTCAAAGATTCTCGGCGTAGAGTCTCTCCGTGATGCAGACTTCGCAATGCTTGAGGCAAAGAAGGACGAGATAGATCCTGTTGACTACAAGCGTGCTGTCTATGTGCTCGGCGAGAAAGAGCGCGTGATGGCTGTCTGCGAGGCTCTTCAGGCTGGCGATTTCGAAACTGTCGGCAAGAAGATGTACGAGACTCACGAAGGCTTGAGCAAGGACTACGAAGTGTCTTGCGAAGAGATTGACTTCCTCGCAGAAGTGGCAAAGGCTAACGGAGTGACAGGTTGTCGTATCATGGGCGGCGGCTTCGGCGGTTGCACGATAAACCTCGTCAAGAACGAACTCAAGGATGCTTTCGTGAAGACTGCTAAGGCAGAGTACGAGGCAAAGTTCGGCATCGAACTGAAGGTTTACGATGTTGAGATTGCCGACGGCGCCCGCAAGATTGAATAGCTTTGTTCCCGACAATTATTTGTCGGGTATTAAATAAAAAATTATAACCTAACTAAAATAATGAAAAAAATCTTATTCGCAGTAGCAGCTGTTCTCGGTTTGGCAGCTTGCAATTGTTCAGAGCAGAGCACAACGCTCCAGTCTGGACTTGATCCTGCAAAGTTTGACACCATCATCGGTGGCGACACAGTGAAGCTCTACACATTAAAGAATGATAAGGGCATGGAAGTAAGCATCACCAACTACGGTGGTCGCGTTGTTTCTCTCGTTGTTCCAGACAAGGACGGTAAGCCAACAGACGTTGTTCTCGGTTACGACAACATCGCTCAGTATGCTGACACAGTGAACTCTCCAAGCGATTACGGTTCTTCTGTAGGTCGCTACGCAAACCGTATTGAAGGTGCTAAGTTCACTCTCAACGATACAGTCTATAACCTCCGTCCAAACGATGGTCCTAACTGTCTCCACGGCGGTGGTAACACAGGTTGGATGCACAAGGTGCTCGCAGCAGAGCAGATTGGCGACAGCATTCTCAAGCTCACTCTCAAGGCAGAGGATGGCGAGAACGGTTTCCCTGGCAATGTGACAGCCGTAACTACTTACAAGGTTACTGCTGACAACACTCTCGACATCACTTGGGAGGCAGAAACTGACAAGCCAACAGTCATCAACATGACAAACCACAACTACTATAACCTCAACGGCGATCCTGAGAATGTAGGTACTGACATGGTGCTCTACCTCAACGCTGACAACTGGACTCCAGCAACTGACGCTTACATCCCAACAGGCGAGATTGCTCCAGTAGAAGGCACTCCAATGGACTTCCGTGAGCCACACGCTATCGCTGACTCTATCGTAAACGCTAAGTTCGAGCAGATGAAGAATAGCAACGGTATCGGTTATGACCACAACTGGTGCTTGAACACTTGGAAGGACGGCAAGGGCGACGACACTCAGGTCTGCGCTTCTCTCTACTCTCCAAAGACTGGTATCTTCATGGAAATGTTCACTAACGAGCCTGGTGTTCAGTGCTATACAGGCAACTTCCAGGGCGAAAACAAGGACCTCGTTTGCAAGGGTGGCAAGAAGTATCCTCCTCACGTAAGCGTTTGTCTTGAAAGCCAGAAGTACCCTAACTCTCCAAATGTTAAGGACTGGCCATCACCAGTTGTTAACCCAGGCGAGAAGTACTACAGCCACGCAGCTTACAAGTTCTCTATCAAGTAATTCCCAGGATTATTGAATACATGATGTAGGGCGAACTTTTGTGAGCCGTTTGCGCGAATACGGCTCGGAAATCCTCGCCCTACACTCCCTACAATAAGAGAAAATTAATATAACAATAATAAATAAAAATGGAAAAAATCTTAAATGCTTTGAGCGGCAATGGTTTTGAGCCTATTGACTACATCGTCTTCGCCGCTTACATCGTCCTTCTCGTAGGACTGGGTATTTTCCTCAGCCGTGGAAAGAAGGGCGAGGAAAAATCATCTACAGACTACTTCCTTGCTGGTAACACCCTTACCTGGTGGGCAGTAGGTGCTTCTCTTATCGCAGCCAACATCTCTGCTGAGCAGTTCATCGGTATGTCTGGTTCTGCTTTCGCTTCAGGTATTGCTCAGGCAGCTTATGAACTTATGGCAGCAGCAACATTGCTCGTTGTTGGTAAGTTCCTCCTTCCTCTGATGATTGAGAAGAAGATCTTCACTATCCCACAGTTCCTTCGTGAGCGTTACAACTGGGGTGTAGGACTTGCATTCTCAATCCTCTGGCTCTTCCTCTATGTATTCGTAAACCTCACTTCTGTAGCTTGGCTCGGTGCTCTCGCTATCCAGCAGATCCTCGGTCTTCCTACAGACATGACTATTTCACTTGCTGGAATGGAAGTTGACCAGGTTCGTATCTGCATCATCCTCTTCCTCTTCCTCGTTGCAGGTATCTATTCTATTTACGGCGGTCTTGCATCTGTAGCATGGACAGATGTAATGCAGGTAACATTCCTCGTTGGTGGTGGTCTTATCACTGCTTACGCAGCACTCTCTGTAATCGGTGCTGAAGTTTGGGGTTGCGGTGCAATGGAAGCATTAGGCAATATCTACAGCTGGTGTATCGGTCAGGAAGGCGATAAACACTTCAACCTGATTGTGACACGAAACGAGGAACTTTATCCTGTTATCAACGGTGTAACTGACGCTGCTGGCCAGGTTACTCAGAAGGAAGACCCATTCTTCACTAACCCAGGTCTCGTTCTCGTATTTGGTGCTCTCTGGCTTACAAACCTCGGCTACTGGGGCTTCAATCAGTACATCATCCAGAAGGGTCTTGCTGCTAAGTCACTTGCAGAAGCAAAGAAGGGTATGGTATTCGCAGCCGTTCTTAAGATCCTCATCCCATTCATCGTTTGTATCCCAGGTGTATGTGCATTCTTCATCATGAACGGTGACGTTGATGGTAACTCTGTATATGAGATGCTCAAGGGTAGCCTTGCAGGTGAAATCGGTCGTTCAGACGATGCTTACCCTTACCTCATTCGTAACTTCACTCCTACATTCGTGAAGGGTCTCTCATTCGCTGCTCTTGCTGCTGCTGTTATTTCTTCATTGGCTTCAATGTTCAACTCTACTTCTACATTGTTCACAATGGATATCTACAAGCAGTTCATCAACAAGAACGCATCTGAGAAGAAGCTCGTTAACGTAGGTCGTTTGACTTCTATCACAGCTCTCGTTATCGCTCTCGTAGCTGTTTACCCACTCATGGGTGGTATCGACCAGGCATTCCAGTTCATCCAGGAATACTCAGCATTCGTTTACCCAGGTGTTGTAGTAATCTTCGGTCTTGGTCTCCTTTGGAAGCGTGCTTCTGGTAAGGCTGCTGTTGCTGCCGCAATCGGTACATTCGCATTCTCAATCATCTTCAAGTTCGCGTTCCCAGAGATTCCATTCCTCGTACGTTCAGGTTTGGTATTCATCGTTCTCGTTATCATGTTCGTAGGTATGTCACTCATGAGCAAGGATACAGAGAAGGCTGACGAGCTCTCTGAGGCAGACGTTAAGACTCAGCTCTTCTGGAGCAACATTATGTTTGCTGTAGCTGCTGTATCAGCTGTTCTCTTCGTAGCTTCATTCTTCAGCGACACTCTCCACATCTACGGTATGGAAGGTGCTATGGCATTCTTCGCAGCTATCACTGCAACTATCGGTTACTATCTCCGTTCTAATGCTCTTGACGCTGTTCAGGATCCAAAGCTCGTTGCTATCGACCTTGCTATCTTCAAGACAGACAAGACATTCAACATCGGTGCATTCATCGTAATCGCTCTGCTCACTATCCTTTACCTCGCACTTTGGTAGGATAATTGAAAAGTGAAAAGTGAAAAATGAAAAATTCACATACTCATAAACTCATTTTTCGCTTAACTACACATTAATATATATAATAGGGTGGGGAAGGGCTCAGAATCTTCCCCGCCCAATAAAAAAAACTAATGTCTGATTTCTATTCGCAATATGCAAAAGCCTATGTCTCGGTGGATTGTATCGTATTAGGCTTTGACGACAACAAACTGAAATTACTTGCCGGTCGCAGAAAGATGCAGCCAGGCTATGGCGAATGGGCACTCTACGGCGGATTCGTAGGCACAGAAGAAAGTGTTGACGATGCTGCATCCAGAGTACTTCATGAGCTGACAGGACTGAAGGATATCTACATGAAACAGGTAGGAACCTTCGGTGCTCTTAATCGTGCTGAGGGCGAACGAGTTATCTCCGTCGCTTATCTGGCACTCATCAACGTAAATGATTACAATGAGAAATGGCTTCTTGAAAAAGAGCTTCATTGGGTATCGATAAAGAATATTCCGGAGATGTTCTCCGACCATAATGAGATGGTTAACCGCGCTTTGCGAATGCTGCGCAGACGACTATTCTCAGAGCCGATTTCCTTCCAGCTGCTTCCGGAACTGTTCACGCTGACACAGCTGCAGAACGTTTACGAGGCAATACTCGGCGAAGAACTTGACAAGCGAAACTTCAGAAAGAAGGCAAAGCAGCTTGACTATGTGGTGAAGTCTGACAAGATAGACAAGCTGACTTCAAAGCGAGGTGCTGCGCTGTATTATTTCGACAAGAACGCTTCAATGGATTGACAATAATTTGAAAAACAAAATACCAAACACAGTTGGGAAATCAGATGTTCCCACCACAAAAAATCAATAATACTATGTTAGAAGAACTTAAGCAAAAAGTGTTCAAGGCTAACCTTGACCTTGTGAAGCAGGGACTCGTTATCTTCACTTGGGGTAACGTCTCTGGCATCGACCGTGAAAAAGGACTTGTTGTCATCAAACCTTCTGGCGTAAGCTATGACGACATGAAGGCAAAAGATATGGTTGTTGTAGATCTTGAGACAGGAAAAGTTGTTGAGGGCAATCTCAACCCTTCTTCAGACACTCCTACACACCTCGTTCTCTACAAGGCATTCCCTAACATCCAGGGCGTTGTACACACTCACTCTACTTACGCTACAGCATTCGCTCAGGCAGGTAAGGACATTCCAAACATCGGCACTACTCACGCCGACTACTTCTATAAGGACATTCCTTGCACTCGCGACATGACTAAGGAGGAAGTAGAAGGTCAGTATGAGCTTGAGACTGGTAACGTGATCGTTGACGAGATTCTCAACATCCGTGGCATCAACCCAGACCACACTCCAGCCGTTCTCGTAAAGAACCACGGTCCTTTCTCTTGGGGAACATCTCCTGACAACGCTGTTTACAACGCAAAGGTTATGGAGCAGTGCGCTAAGATGGCATTCATCTCTTACAGCGTAAACCCAGAGACAACCATGAACCCACTCCTCATTGAGAAGCATTACATGCGCAAGCATGGTCCTAACGCTTACTACGGACAGCCAGGACAAAAGCATTAATTTAATAGAATAAAAAACAAATACAAATGAAAGCATACGAAAATCTTGAGTTGTGGTGGATAACTGGAGCTCAACTTCTATACGGTGGTGAAACCGTAAAAATCGTTGACGGTCACTCACAGGAAATGGTTGATGGTCTCAACAATAGTGGAATTATTCCTATTAAGGTAGTTTATAAGGGCACAGCCAACTCTTCTGTTGAAGTAGAAGACATCATGAAGGCTGCCAATAATGATAAGAAGTGTGTCGGTGTCATCACATGGATGCACACATTCTCTCCTGCTAAGATGTGGATCAAGGGTCTTCAGGCACTTCAGAAGCCTCTCCTTCACCTCCACACTCAGTACAACGCAGAGATTCCATGGGACACAATGGACATGGACTTCATGAACCTCAACCAGTCTGCTCATGGCGACATCGAGTTCGGTCATATCTGCACTCGTATGCGCAAGCCACGCAAGGTTGTCGTAGGCTACTGGAAGTCTGCTGAGACTCAGAAGCAGATTGCTGTTTGGTCTCGCGTTTGTGCCGGTGTTGCTGATGCTCACAATGTACGCTGCCTTATGTTCGGTCTCAATATGAACAATGTTGCCGTTACAGATGGCGACCGCGTAGAGTTTGAGCAGCGTTTCGGCTATCATGTTGACTACTACCCAGTTTCTTCACTCATGGATTACTTCAAGAAGGTTACTGACGCAGAGGTTGACGCACTCGTTGAGACTTACAAGCAGGAATATACCATCAAGATTGACAAGTCTGGCGAAGAGGTTTACTGGGAGAAGGTTCGCAATGCAGCAAAGGCAGAGCTCGCTATCCGCGCTGTCCTTGAGGCTGAAGGTGCAACTGCTTTCACTACAAATTTCGACGACCTCGGCGATGCAGACATCGACGATCCTAACTTCTGCGGCTTCGACCAGATTCCAGGTCTCGCTTCACAGCGCCTGATGGCAGAAGGTATTGGTTTCGGTGCTGAAGGCGACTGGAAGACAGCTTGTCTCTATCGCACTATCTGGGTTATGAACCAGGGCAACGAGCATGGCGTTTCATTCCTTGAGGACTATACACTCAACTTCGCAGAAGGTCAGACATCTATCCTTCAGAGCCACATGCTCGAGGTTACTCCGCTCATCGCTACAAACAAGCCAACTCTTGAGGTTCACCACCTCGGCATCGGTATCCGTAAGCAGCAGACAGCTCGTCTCGTCTTCACTTCAAAGACAGGCGCTGGCGTGAAGGCAACAATCGTTGACCTTGGCAACCGTTTCCGCGTAATCACTCAGGAGGTAGAGTGCATCGAGCCAAAGCCAATGCCAAAGCTCCCTGTAGCATCAGCTCTCTGGGTTCCACAGCCATCATTCGAGGTTGGTGCAGGCGCTTGGATCCTCGCCGGCGGTACTCACCACAGTGCTTTCGGTTACGACATCACAGCAGAATACTGGGAAGACTTTGCAGAGATGCTCGATGTTGAAATCGCAGAGATCAACAGGGAAACAACAACTGCCAACTTCAAGCAGCAGCTTCGCAACAACGAGGTTTACTATATGCTGAATAAGGCGCTGAAGTAAAGCCCCCATCCCCCGAAGGGGGAATCTTTATTAGTGAAGACGGGTAATAAGTAAGTGTTAGATTAACTATATTATATAAATAATAGAAACGTAAACCCCTTACGATGTAGTTTTGAATCTTCAAGACTATTAAAAGTTCCCCCTTGGGGGGCTAGGGGGCTAATATGACACCAAAAGAAACCATCACTTCCGGTAAAGCCGTTCTTGGTATTGAGTTCGGTTCTACACGTATCAAGGCTGTCCTCATCGACGAGGAGAACAAGCCTATAGCACAGGGTTCTCACGAGTGGGAGAACCAGCTCCATGACGGCATCTGGACATACTCTACAGAAGCTATCTGGTATGGTCTTGCAGACTGCTATGCAGACCTCCGCAAGAATGTAAAGAATGAGTACGACTGCGAGATTGAGATCCTCGCTTCTATCGGTATCTCTGCCATGATGCACGGCTATATGCCATTCGGTCCTAACGGCGTGGCAAGTGCAGGTGCTCCTGTTGGCGAGAGCGAGAAGCTTCTTTCTCCTTTCCGCACATGGCGTAACACAAACACTGGTGCTGCAGCTGCTGAACTCTCAGAGCTCTTCAACTATAACATCCCTCTCCGTTGGTCTATCTCACACCTCTATCAGTGCATTCTCGACAATGAGGAGCACGTGCCAGGCATCACTTATCTCACTACACTCGCAGGCTATATCCACTGGCGCTTGACAGGCGAGAAGGTTCTCGGTATCGGCGATGCTTCAGGTATGATTCCTGTTGATCCAGAGACAAAGAACTACAATGCAACAATGGTACAGAAATTCAACGACCTCGTTGCAAACAAGAACTTCCCATGGAAGCTTGAGGATATTCTCCCTAAGTGCATCTGCGCTGGTGAGCAGGCAGGTTTCCTCACAGAGCATGGCGCTCATCGTCTCGACATCTCTGGCCACTTGATGCCAGGCTGTCCTCTCTGTCCTCCAGAGGGTGATGCCGGTAGTGGTATGGTTGCCACAAACGCCGGTAAGCAGCGCACAGGTAACGTCTCTGCCGGGACTTCTTCTTTCTCTATGATTGTTCTTGAGAAGGACCTCTCTAAGCCTTCAGAGATGATCGACATGGTTACAACTCCTGACGGTTCTCTCGTTGCTATGGTTCACTGTAACAACTGTACTTCAGACATCAACGCATGGGTTAAGCTCTTCAAGGAGTATCAGGAACTCCTCGGCATCCCTGTTGATATGAATGAGGTTTATGGCAAGCTCTACAACCACGCTCTCACAGGCAATGCAGATTGCGGTGGCATCATGGCTTACAACTTCATCTCAGGCGAACCAGTTGCCGGACTTCAGGAAGGTCGTCCACTCTTCCTCCGCTCTGCCAACGACAAGTTCAACCTCGCAAACTTCATGCGTGCAAACCTCTATGGTACAGTAGCCGTTCTTAAGCTTGGCAACGACATCCTCTTCAATGAGGAGAAGGTGAAGGTTGACCGCATCACAGGTCATGGCGGTCTCTTCAAGACTCCAGGCGTAGGTCAGAAGGTTCTCGCTGCTGCCATCAACTCACCAATCTCTGTTATGGAGACTGCTGGCGAAGGTGGTGCATGGGGTATCGCTCTCCTTGCTGCATACCTTATCAACAATAAGGGCATGAACCTTGTCGACTATCTTGAGACTATCGTCTTCGCAGGAAACACTGGCGTAGAGATTCAGCCAGATCCAGCCGACGTAGAGGGCTTCAACAAGTACATCGAGACTTACAAGGCTTGTATCCCTGTTGCTCAGAAGGCAACAGAATGCAAGAAATAGATATTTAATTGATAATTGAAAATTGATAATTATTTTGCGGCGAATGCCTCATTATCCATTATCCATTTTCAATTATCCATTACGCAGTATAATCAATAATTAATCATAATTTGTTATAAAAAATGGCTAACGACATTAAAGTATTAAATCACGCAGCGGACAACATCCGTATTCTCGCTGCTTCTGCCGTAGAAAAGGCTAAGTCAGGTCACCCAGGTGGTGCTATGGGTGGTGCAGATTTCATCAATGTGCTCTATTCTGAGTACCTCAAGTACGACCCAAAGAACCCTGAGTGGGTAGGTCGCGACCGTTTCTTCCTCGACCCAGGTCACATGGCTCCAATGCTCTATTCTCAGCTCTGCCTCGCTGGTAAGTTCACTCTCGACGAGCTCGCACAGCTCCGTCAGTGGGGTTCTCCAACAACAGGTCACCCAGAGTTCGAGATTGCTCGTGGTATTGAGAATACTTCAGGTCCTCTCGGTCAGGGTCACGCTTACGCTATCGGTGCTGCCATCGCTGCAAAGTTCCTTGCTGCTCACACAGGCAACCCAACATTCGCTAAGGAAACAATCTACGCATATATCTCTGATGGTGGTATCCAGGAAGAGGTTTCACAGGGTGGTGCTCGTATCGCTTCTGTACTCGGTCTTGACAACCTCATCATGTTCTACGACTCAAACGACATCCAGCTCTCTACAGAGACAAAGGAAGTTATGAACGAGGACACTGCTGCCAAGTATCGCGCATTCGGTTGGGAAGTTCTTGAGATCGTAGGTAACGACGCTCAGCAGATTCGCGACGCTATCGAGAAGGCACAGGCTGTTAAGGGCAAGCCAACACTCATCATCGGTAAGTGTATCATGGGTAAGGGTGCTATCAAGGCTGACGGTACTTCTTACGAGGCTAACTGCAAGACTCACGGTGCTCCTCTCGGCGGTGACGCATACGTAAATACAATCAAGAATCTCGGCGGTGATCCTGAGAACCCATTCCAGATCTTCGACGATGTTAAGGAACTCTACGCTAACCGCGCTAAGGAACTTGAGGCTATCTGCGCTGAGCGCTATGCTGAGGAGAAGGCTTGGGCTGACGCTAACCCAGAGATGGCAGCACAGCAGGCTGACTGGTTCGCTGGCAAGGCTCCAGAAATCGACTGGTCAAAGGTTCAGCAGAAGGCTAACGACGCTACTCGTTCTGCATCTGCAGCTTGTCTTTCTGCACTCGCTGAGCAGGTTCCAAACATGATCTGTGCTTCTGCAGACCTCTCTAACTCAGATAAGACTGACGGCTTCCTCAAGAAAACTCAGGCTCTCACAAAGGACGACTTCTCAGGTGCATTCTTCCAGGCAGGTGTTGCTGAGTTCACAATGGCATGCTGCTGCGTAGGTATGGCTCTCCACGGTGGTGTTATCCCTGCTTGCGGTACATTCTTCGTATTCTCTCAGTATATGCTCCCAGTAGTTCGTATGGCTGCTCTCATGAAGCTTCCTGTTAAGTTCATCTGGACTCACGACGCATTCCGCGTAGGTGAAGACGGTCCTACTCACGAGCCAGTAGAGCACGAGGCACAGATCCGTCTCATGGAGAAGCTTAAGAACCACGCTGGTCAGAACTCTGTTCTCGTTCTCCGTCCTGCTGAGGCTAAGGAGACTACAGTTGCTTGGGCTATGGCTATGGAGAATGTTGACACTCCTACAGCTCTTATCTTCTCTCGCCAGAACATCAACGACCTTCCAGAAGGCAACGACTACGAGGCTGCTCGCAAGGGTGCTTACATCGTAGCTGGCTCAGACGAGAACCCAGACGTAGTTTGCGTAGCTCCTGGTTCTGAGGTCTCTACACTCGTTTCTGGTGCAGAGCTTCTCCGCAAGGATGGCGTTAAGGTACGCATCGTTTCTGTTCCTTCTGAGGGTCTCTTCCGCAACCAGTCTCTCGAGTATCAGCAGAGCGTAATCCCTGCAGGTGCTAAGGTATTCGGTATGACAGCAGGTCTTCCTGTAAACCTCCAGGGCTTCCTCATCGGTGCAGATCCAGCATCTAAGATCTGGGGTCTCGAGTCATTCGGATTCTCAGCTCCTTACAAGGTGCTCGACGAGAAGCTCGGCTACACAGCAGAGAACGTTTACAACCAGGTAAAGAGCATGCTCTAATCTGAAATCTTGAATCTTCGAACAATCGAAATCTCGAAGTATCGAATTATCGAAAAATCGAAAAAGAATCATGATAGGTTTAGCTAGTGACCATGCCGCTTTTCCTCTCAAGCAGTTCGTAAAGAGCTACTTGGAGGAGAAGGGCATTGAATATAAAGACTACGGCACTTACACCGAAGACTCTTGCAACTACGCCACTTATGGCCATGCCCTTGCAGAGGGTATTGAGAAGGGTGAGGTAGAGTGCGGTATTGCAATGTGCGGCTCTGGCGAAGGTATCTCTATGACTCTCAACAAACACCAGCAGATTCGTGCCGGACTTGTTTGGCAGCCAGAGATTGCCCACCTTATCCGTGAGCACACCAATGCCAATGTCATCGTCTTTCCAGGCCGCTTCATCACAGAGGAAGTGTGCCGCCAGTGTCTTGACGAATATCTCAACACGCCATTTGCCGGTGGTCGCCATCAGCAGCGTATTGATGACATTCCAGTGAAATAATATTTATTTACCATCTACCATTTACAATTTACCATTATCATTGAGACAATCTTTCATTTAGTTCGGAATCCCGAAATGCACAGATGAAAGAATGATAATTGTACATTGTAAATGGTAAATTGTACATTGTAAACTGTAAATTGTAAATTCTAAGATGATGAAGAAGATCCTTTTTTGCCTCATGGCGTTCCTCCTGATGGGAACAGCAGCTCAGGCGCAGTGCCTCACTCTGAAGAAGAAATACCCGGAAAACAGATGGCAGGGTGAGACATTGAGCTACGTAAACAAGCCTAACGGACCTATCTATCGTCTTCGCGAAGAGGTGCAGACTACAGACCTTCCGCTTATACCTCGCGTACAAGATGCCGACGGTCCTAAGCGACTTATTATCTCTGAGCGAGTAGGAGGTGACAAGTACGGATGGCTCGCACTATATCGTAACGAGATGCTCGCACCGACATACGATTTCGTCGTAGTGCTGTACGACAAGGACAAGGTCGCTGATCACGCCATTGATCTCTGCCAAATAAGCAACACCTACAATTGCGAGGTGCAGGACGTACGCTATGATCCGACTACCGACCATCTTTATTTCAACATGGCATGTCCATCCTATTCCAGCCAGTTAGGTGGAAAGGGTAGCAAGCTCTTCTGCTATGATGTGGAAAACGAGAAGATGATATGGTCAACGCCATATCTAACAAGCAACGACATACTCATCTTTAACGACAAGTATGTCTTCTGCTCATACGGCTTCACAAGTGAGAAAGACTACATCTTCATGCTCGACAAATTCACGGGCAAGATCTACAGCAAACTCCCAGTCTCTACATCCATACAGTATATGGAGATAAAGCAGAAAAACGGCAAGGATCTGCTCTATGCCTCAGACTATAATGAAAGCCTGTACATCTATGACATCAACGATGTAACCATCGCTCAGCCAGCCAAACCAGCTGCGAAGAAGAGAAAGAAGTAGCCTCATTTTTCACTTTTCACTTTTCATTTTTCATTTACCATGAAACGCATAACCCTTACCCTCTTCATGGCGTTCGCCACAGCCCTTTCTGCTCTTGCTTACGATTCAGCAACGGCGCAGCGCCACGACTCAATACTTGCAGCCATCACAGGAGCACCGTCACAGACCGCAAATGCCCTCTCGCAGCCGCTGAAGTCGATAACCTCTTTCGGAGCAAAAGGCAATGGCACGACAGACTGTCTTTCGGCTTTCCGCAAGGCTATGAAGCATGCTGCCAAGTCAAAGAACGGATTCCATCTCGTTGTTCCTGAGGGAGTATGGTTTGTCAAAGGACCTATCCACCTCGTCAGCAACCTTACCCTCGAACTTCAGGAAGGCGCAACGCTCCGCTTCTCCTCCGATCCGAAAGACTATCTTCCTGCCGTAAAGACCTCGTGGGAAGGAACCTTCTGCCAGAACTATTCGCCCTTCATCTATGGCTACGGACTGAGCAATGTGGCAATCATCGGTAAGGGAACAATCGACGGCAACTGCATGGAGACCTTCCCTAACTGGAAGAAAGAGCAGAAATCCGACCAGATGAAGTCTCGCGAGTATAATCACAAAGAGACGCCTATAGCAGAGCGTAATTTCGGCGATGGCAATCTTCTGCGCCCACATCTTCTGCAACTTTTCGACTGCAAGGATGTCACGCTGAGCGGAGTGTTCATAACGAACAGTCCGTTCTGGTGCGTTCATCTGCTCCGTTGCGAGAATGTCATCTGTCGCGGATTGCGCTACGATGCAAAGCTTGTCAACAACGACGGCATTGATCCCGAGATGACTCGCAACCTCCTTATCGAAGATATAGACTTCAACAATGGTGATGATAATGTTGCTATAAAGGCTGGTCGCGACAATGACGGATGGCGCAGCGATTCACGACCATCGGAGAATATCATTATTCGCAATTGCCGTTTCAAGGGACTTCACGGAATAGTCATCGGAAGCGAGATGTCCGCAGGAGTGCAGAATGTCTTTGTGGAAGACTGCACCTATGCTGGTTACACTAAGCGCGGACTTTATGTCAAGACAAACCCGAATCGTGGCGGATTTGTGCGCAACATCTATTTCCAGAACGTGGAGTTTGGAGAAGTAGAGGATCTCTTCTATATCACCTCCATGTATGCAGGAGAAGGTGCTGACGATAACCACTTCACAGATGTAGAAGATATCCATGTCAGCAATGTCCGTTGCAAGAAAGCCTCCAATGCAGCCATCGTTCTTCAGGGAACAGAGGCAAAGCCGCTCCGCAACATTACCTTTGAGAATGTCAGCGTAGATGAGTGTAAGATAGGCTTCTCCTCTTTTAACACATTAGACGTTACTCTCCGCAACTGTGCTCTCGGCGGCTTCGTAGGCACAGCACCATCGCAAGTCTCGGCAAAAGATAACATCTTCACGAAGGATAAGTGAAATATTCCAAGTTTTTCGGCTGTTTTTTCTGCAAATACAGAAATTTCCTTGATTTAATTTTTGCGTATTGCGATTTTTTGCTAATTTTGCATAGTCGTAACGCTGCATGGACTGCAAAACGACCCGCACTAATTGCGTTAAGTTGGAAGACGTAAAAAAAGCCACATTATAATCATATGAACAAAAGAAAATTCAAATATCCAGTAGATACTGACCAGTTCCAGATAATAAGAGAAGAGGGAATGTTGTATGTTGACAAGACGGATATGATGTATGACCTTGTCAGCAATTTTCGCTATGTATTCTTGGCTCGTCCTCGCCGATTTGGAAAATCTTTGCTCTGCAATACCTTCAAGGCTTATTTCAAAGGGCAGAAGGAATTGTTTGAGGGATTGAAAGTAATGGAGTTGGAGAAGGAATGGAAGTCTTTTCCTATATTTCATTTTATCTTAAGCGGACTGAAGGACTGTAGTATTGAAGATGCCAAGAGTAAACTTGAAGGCTTCATTCGTGACTATGAAAAGATATACGGAAGAGATGAGACTGATAAAAGTCCCGGTGCACGATTCCGTGGTTTGATACATCGTGCTTACGAACAGACAGGCGAAAAAGTAGTCATCATTCTCGATGAATATGATTCACCAATCATGAGATTGCTTGGCAAAACCGAGCAACTTGACGCTATGCGTTCCTTGCTTCGCGAGTTCTATCAGGTGCTTAAAGACGAAGGTGAATATCTCCGATTTGTTTTTATTACAGGTGTTACCAAGTTCTCGCAACTCAGCATTTTCTCGGAACTGAACAATCTGAATCAAATATCTTTTGATGATGAATACTCTGGTATCTGCGGCATTACTCAAGAAGAGTTAGATACTACTCTCCGTCCATGCATCGAGGAATATGCGGATGCTCTTAACGTTAGCGTCGATGAAGCATACGCAATATTGAAGAAGAACTACGATGGTTATCATTTTTCGCCAAGAAGCAAGGATGTGTATGCACCTTTCAGTCTGTTGAAGGCATTAGACAAGAAAAACACTAATTCTTATTGGTTTGATTCCGCAACATCAAGTTCGTTACTTGAGTTCCTTTCTCGCTTCCCAATCACCACAGCCTTAAATTATGATGGCATAGAAGTGGACATAAACGATTTCAGCATTCCGTGTGAGAACGCGGATACGCCAATGCCATTACTCTATCAGAGCGGTTATCTCACTATTGCGTCTTACGATGCCATGCTTCAGGAATATACGCTTAAGATTCCTAACAACGAAGTACGCAAAGGTCTTATCAACTGCTTGATGCCAATAATCCTGAAGCGTACTGCCTATGACAATAATAGTGTAGTAAGAGCCATGGCAAAAGCCATATTCAAAAGCAATCTGTCTGATGCACTCACAGCTCTCCGCTCCTATATTGCCAAGATACCATACGATGTCATTACAAAAGAACAGTGGGAAGACAAGGAAAGTCGCGAAGCGTTCTATCAACTACTTCTCTACATGGCATTCTCCATGCTCAATGCCGTTGTTGATACTGAGGTCAAGAGCATCCTCGGTCGTGCCGATGTGGTTATCAAAACCAAGACTGACATTTTCGTGCTTGAACTGAAGGTTGATGACACAGTGGATAATGCTCTGGCGCAGATTGACGATAAGGGATATGCTATTCCCTACGAGGCAGATGGTCGCAAAGTGACAAAGTGCGGAGTTCGCATATCAAGTGATCAACGTAACATCACTCAATGGCGTATCACCGATATTAAGGGGGATGTTGTCGAGGACAAGGATTTTGTCTAAGTCTGCATTGACTGAAATGTGTCAAGCGACAAATACTTGACACCAAGGCAAACCACATGGCATCACAGTATAAAACCATTGCTCTATATAAAAAACTAAACCCGATAGTTTGAGCAAGTTGCGTTAAGCTGGAGACATAGAAGTTAACAAACGAAATTATATGAATTGATATGACAACAATTGCTTTAACATACAACGAAAAGAACAATATAGCCAAGAAAGCCATAGAGTTCTTGTTGTCTTTAAACGTATTCAAAGTCCATGAGATAAGCTCTCCTGCAAAAAGGAAGACACTTAAAGCCATTGAAAATGCAAGAAAAGGAAAAGACATCATCAGTTGTAATTCATTTGACGACTATCTAAAAGCAGTTTCCGAATGAGACGAATAGATATTACAGGGCAGTATAAGAAGGATCTTAAACTTGCCCGTAAACGTCATCTACCAGAAGACAAACTTAACGAAGTTATCTTCAAACTGGCAACAGACGAACCTTTGCCGGAATCAAATCGAGATCATGCCCTACATGGTGATTTTGAAGGTACAAGGGAATGTCACATATCGCCAGATTGGTTGTTGATATACAGCAAGGAAGACGACGAATCAGTAAAAGTCCTTACGCTCATTCGTACGGGTTCTCATTCTGATTTGTTCTAATATATTTCCTGCCCTACACTCATTATGGCTTCAAACTGATTGTGCCGTTCAGAAACGTATAGTTTATTAACGAACCCAGAAATAGGTCTCCAACTTATGAGTGATGATTACATTCTTGAAGATTTGAAGAACGAAATTGAATTGTCAGAACAATAATCTGGAGTGACGATCCAGAGAAATGAATATACAAATTCCCCATATTCCCTATTCGTTTGGAGTATGGGGATTCTTCTTGTTGTGTCATACTTTTTGACTAACTGACTGATTTTTCGGCTGTTTCCGAGTAATTTTCGCATTTTTTTAAAGGAAAAACGGTGGGAAGCTTGATTTATTCAGAAATAAATCGTAATTTTGCGGCAAATTAATCGTGCTCTATTGAGAGCAAATCATTTAAGGAAAAGCGTTTATGGACGCTTGTTTTTGGCTCTTTGAACCTAGGAAATTCAGATAGTCTGTCAAGAACAAAGCAGAAATAGATGCTACGGTTGGATTGTATATCTACCCGTTGGCGTACAGAGGACGTGTTGCGTCCTCACGTACGCTTCATGGGTGTATTATATCCTGATCGTAGGTGTCTTCACTGCAAGCTTACAGACAAGGTTATCCTAGGACCCAAAGAGCAAGCGAGCAGAAGTAAGATACCTACGTTTTTTCATATACATACTAATCATATCTGATTAAGTTTGCTCCAGGTATCAGCAAACTAACATTTAGAGTTAATGCAAAGCTTTGGCGTTATAGCAGAAGTACCATTACAATCGTGGAGTAAGGCGCGAGATTCCAAGACGGAATATGCACCAAGATTCAATCAGCTTATAGACTTAATAAGGAAAAAGAATCCCAAATTCGTTATGCTTAAAAACGTTATGGGTGCAAGCCGATTAAAGTCTAATTTAACTGCATTGGATGTTATAGAAGATTGCAGCTACCAAGTAAGCAGTTTTATCTCCGGAAACAATGGCGCTTTGGCTGTTGCCTTAAGAACTAACGAATAAACAATTAAACCAACGAACATCCTGACGTTGCTGATAATCCAAAACTTCCACACTTAAACAAATCGCATCAGTAAGGTCACGACAGCAGATGTTCACGCTTCATACAAGGGCGTGGACAGAACTTTTGTTGTCTGATGCTGGCTGTGGAAGGCCATGGATTAACATCAAACTTCTCCCACGCCCTCTTTTCTGAACTTCTCGGATTAGAGGGTGTTTCTATGCCTGTCGTATTGAAGCGGAAAATGACTGCAAAATACGATTATGGAATACACTATACAAAACGATGAAGAACAGTGGATTGTTTGTGAACCTATAGCAGAATACAGCAGGGTTGCTGCAAGAAGATACCAGCAGCTCAATCTGTTTCCGAAAGAAAATATTGAAGTTGAGCAAGGAGACATTCGTGTAATAGAACTCTTTGCCGGCGTTGGCGGTTTTCGTGTAGGCTTGGAACGAGCAAGCAAACGCTTCAAGACGGTATGGAACAACCAGTGGGAACCTTCTACCAAGCGTCAGGATGCTTCCATTGTATATTGCAATCGTTTTGGCACAGCAGGACATTCCAATGAAGACATCTCTACCGTTCCCGTTGAAGATATTCCAGATGCAGATTTGCTTGTTGGAGGTTTTCCTTGCCAGGATTATTCTGTTGCAACGACTCTACAGAATTCTAAAGGAATAGAGGGAAAGAAGGGTGTTCTTTGGTGGCAGATTCACAGAATAATACGCGACAAGAAGAATCCACCGCACTACTTGTTACTTGAAAATGTTGACCGTCTGCTAGGTTCTCCAGCCAAGCAGCGAGGACGTGACTTTGCCATTATCCTTGCATCATTGGCAGATCTTGGCTATTGTGTAGAGTGGCGTGTTATCAATGCTGCCGACTATGGAATGCCACAACGCCGTAAACGAACTTATATCGTTGCTTACCATAAATCCACAGCCATTGCAAAGGAATGTAGCATGCAAGCTGCACCTTTTGAATGGATATTGAAGAAAGGCATTATAGCCCAAGCCTTTGCGGTGGAAGCCGATAATGGATATAAGACAAAGCGCTCTGAGTTTGACATTGAGGGTAGTCTATACGAGGTGTCAGAAGAATTTAACAAGGATGCAAAGCCTACAACACAAAGTCCTTTCTGCAATGCTGGCGTAATGATTGACCGCAAGGTGTGGTCTTCTAATGTCAAGGCTGTTTATTGTGGTCCTTGCCTGACACTTGGACAACTTGTCGTGCCAGACGATTATGTGCCAGAAGAGTTTTTCATCAGCGATGAGGACTTGAAGAAATGGACTTATCTGAAAGGTAGCAAGTCAGAGAAGCGTGTTACTAAGGACGGCTACGAATATAATTACACCGAAGGAAGTATGACTTTCCCAGATGCCTTGGATAAGCCTTCACGAACAATAATCACAGGTGAAGGTGGCGCAGCTCCATCGCGCTTTAAGCATGTCATTCAAACGGAGAAAGGTCGTTATCGCAGACTTATGCCATTGGAACTTGAACGCTTGAATATGTTCCCAGACAATCATACGAAAGGTGCTTCTGATTTGCGCCGAGCATTCCTTATGGGTAATGCTTTGGTAACTGGTATCGTGGAGGAAATAGGACGAGTTCTAAAAGACAGAATCCAATGATGAAAGAACATCCATATAATGAGACAGATGCCATTTCTATATTCGATTATAGCAAGCATCTCATAGGCAAGTCCATAAGCGACTATATGGACAAGGATGCTCTTGAGTCTCTTCATGGCGGTAAAGGGCAACTAGGTCAACTGGTAGAGCAACACTTTTTCGGATATATGCCAAATTCCAATCCTGATGCAGACTTTGATAAGGCTGGCGTAGAATTAAAGTGCACTCCGCTGTTATGGAAGAATAATGAATGGAAGATAAAGGAGCGTCTGGTAGCCAACATGATAGACTACTTTGAGTTGGAGAAGACTCCTTTTGAAGAGTCTCATTTTATCAGGAAATGCCACTTGATGTTGATATTGTTCTATTGGCATATATATGGCAAAGACAACATAAACTATGACTTCATTTATCGTGTGCTGTGGATGATTCCCGAGAAAGATTGGATTATCCTACGCAACGATTATAACATTCTTCGAGAGAAGGTGATGAGAGGCGAAGCACATCTGATCTCGGAAGGAGATACGATGTATCTTGGCGCGTGCAGGAAAGGACAGAAGGGAGATAAATTGCAAGATCAACCATGCTCAAACGAAAAGGCTAAGAAAAGAGCTTTCTCGTTGAAGCCTGCTTACATGCGCACAATTCTAAGTATTGTTGACAAGAGCGGAAAGAGTTATTTTACAAATTACATCCAAAACTATACTGAAAGCGAACAGTTGGTAACTATTGACGAACTGAGGAAATCTTCATTTGAAGACATATTGATTCGTCGTTTTGAAAAGTGTTATGGAAAGAACTATGAGCAGATAGTCAAAGCTTTTGGCGGGAATATAACTCATGCTAAATCAAAATTATACGATTCGTCAAGCTACATTGCTTCAGAAGGACACAATAAGAATGCCAATGCTTCTGAGGAATTTATAAAATCAGGCATCACGCTCAAGACTATTCGCCTAAAAGAGAACGGAAGTCTCGTTGAGTCAATGTCTTTCAAGAATATTGATTATGAAGAAATATACAATGAAGGACATTGGGAAGATTCCGAGTTGTACGAATTGTTTACGAGCCGATTCCTTTTTGTTGTTTATCGTGCTACAGGTCGCAAGATGACCTTGGTGGATTCCAATGGCAAGAAAAAGATTGAGGACGAGTATCGACTTGAGAAAGCATTCTTCTGGACAATGTCACAAGAGCAGCTCAAACAAGCTTTTCGTTATTGGGTGCATATTCGCCGCAATGTTATCTACAATAAGATAGACTTGCAATACTTTTGGAAGATAAGCGACAAGAAAGATTTCCATGTGCGTCCTAAAGGTACAAAGCAAAGCTTCCATCAAGCAACGCCAAATCCTAATGGTGGTATGGCTGATAAATATTGCTATTGGTTCAACCGTGATTTTGTTCTTAAAATTGTAGAGGCTAATCTGATCGTACTGTGATACTGGATATACAGATGAACAGTGGTGATGATTCTGTACAACGAATTGACCCAAATTGGGGCTGTTCAGCGTGAAAATCTCCGAAAAATGGGCTGTTCAGCGTGAAGAGGATGCATTTATGGCATGATACAATGAATATTGATAAATGCTGTATGCCGTGACGCTGAAGAGACCTTTTTTGCGCACTTTTGACTACGAACGGAAGGGTGTTTTTGGCGATTTTTGGGCGTTTACTTGATATATGTCTCTTATTCACTTGTTTTTGTCGAGAAAAATGCAAAAATTTAGGATTTTAACTACAAAATCCTACATTCCTACATGGGTTCGTTGTAACTTGCAGATAATCAAGTTGTTATGTCTATGTAGGGTAAAAATAATCCTACATAAATTCTACATGATCCTACATAGCAACTTTTTCAGGAAATGTATGTAGGATGATTATCCTACATGGATCCTACATGAATCCTACATAGCCGCTGAATGCCGATAAACACTGGGGTTCGCTGAGATTTTATGTAGGAATGTAGGATTTTGCCGAAAAAAAACTTATAAAAATATTCCTATAGGAATAAAAAAATATTCCTAAGGATTACGACTCGTCACCCTAAGGATTACAGATTGATTTCTTTGGTTTAGGATTAATGTTTTAGTAATTCAAGTTTCCTACCTAATATTGAACGAAAACGAGGCTCCTTTTTTGTGAGGAACCTCGTTTTGCTTTACTGTCTTTATCCCATTCTGAATGGGGAAAATTGTGAATCTAGTTGTTGATAGAGCCGCCGACGATGTCGAGGAGTTCGCTGGTGATTGCCTGCTGACGCGACTTGTTGTAAAGAAGGTTGAGCTGGCGGAGCAGTTCGTCTGCATTGTCGGTAGCGGTCTGCATGGCCACCATTCGTGCTGCATGCTCTGAGGCGTTGCTGTCGAGAAGTGACACATAGACCTGAAGGTTAATGACCTTTGGAATGAGTGTGCTGAGGACGGTCTCACGGTCTGGCTCAATGAGGTAGTAGTCGTTCACCTCGAATGCCTTCACCTTCTCATGTCTTTCCTCGCCACCATTCTCGCGGATATAGTCCTGAGCATCCTTCGTTGCCACGTTTGACGTAAGGTCACGATAGATGTTCTTGTTGAGCTCTTTCTTGAGGTCGATAGGGAGGAGCGTGTCGCGAGTGAGTATCTGCGAACCGGCACTCTTGAAGTGATGGTAGATGAGCTCTACGCGGTCTATCTCGCCATTGCGGTACATGTCTGACACCTCACGGGCTATGTCTGCACACTGCTGCGCATTAGGCTTGTCGGCAAGCTGTACGAAATTGCCTGCCACCTTGAAGCCCAGTTTGCTGACCTTCTCTGCAACTTTTCTGCCAATAGGGTAGAACAGGATGTTCTCCTTGCCAAGATCAGCATACTCTTCTGCCACCTGCAGCGCGAGCTTTATCACATTGTTGTTGAAGCCGCCGCACATGCTGGAATTGCTGGAATATGCTATGATGGCAATTCGCTTTACCTGTCGCTCCTGAACAAGGTCGCTCTCCACATCAACTTCCGCCTGGAGGAATGTCTTGAGCATACCCTTGAGCAGATTGGCATAAGGGTACATGTTCTCAATCATTCGCTGCGCATGGTGGAGCTTTGAGGAGGCTACCATCTTCATGGCACTCGTAATCTTACGGGTGTTATTGACAGAGCCTATTCGGGTTTTTATTTCTTTTAATGAAGCCATCTTTTCATTTTTGATTTGACGATTTGATGATTTGACGATTTGGCAATAAACAGAATCAACCAATCAGCAAATCATCAAATCAGTAAATGATTAGTACTGTCCTGCTACGTTAGCCATCACTTCCTCGATAACCTTTGTCACCTCGTCGTCAATCTTACCGCTGCCGAGGGTAGCGATAACGTCTGCGTGGGATGTGCGCATGGTCTCAAGGAATGTGTCCTGACACTCACGAACCTTATCGATTGGCACCTTTGCCATCAAACCGTGTACACCGCAATAGAGGATAGCAATCTGCTCGCCAACAGGCATTGGGGAATACTGTGCCTGGATGAGGAGCTGGTTGTTCTTACGACCGCGGTCGAGGGTCATGGCTGTCACGGCATCCATATCGCTTGAGAACTTAGCGAAGGACTCAAGCTCACGATACTGTGCCTGGTCAATCTTCAGCGTACCGGCTACCTTCTTCATAGACTTGATCTGTGCAGAACCACCCACACGAGATACGGAGATACCTACGTTGATGGCTGGACGGAAGCCCTGATTGAAGAGGTCGGACTCAAGGAAGATCTGACCGTCAGTGATGGAGATTACGTTTGTAGGGATGTAAGCTGACACGTCGCCTGCCTGTGTCTCGATGATAGGGAGAGCTGTGAGCGAACCGCCACCCTTTACATGTCCCTTGAGACACTCTGGGAGGTCGTTCATCTTCTCTGCCACTTCCTGCTGTGCATTGATCTTCGCTGCACGCTCAAGGAGACGAGAGTGGAGGTAGAATACGTCGCCAGGATATGCTTCACGTCCAGAAGGACGGCGAAGGATAAGCGATACCTCACGATAGGCAACAGCCTGCTTAGAGAGGTCATCATACACAACGAGAGCTGAGAAACCACGGTCGCGGAAATACTCACCGATGGCAGCACCAGCGAATGGTGCGTAATACTGCATGGCAGCAGGATCAGCTGCTGTAGCGGCAACGATGATGGTATAAGGAAGTGCACCGTGCTCCTTGAGGTTCTGAACGAGTGCAGCTACGGTTGATGCCTTCTGTCCGATGGCTACGTAGATACAATATACTGGTTCGCCTGCCTCATAGAAGCTCTTCTGGTTGATGATGGTATCGATGGCGATAGCGGTCTTACCTGTCTGGCGGTCACCGATGATGAGCTCACGCTGACCACGACCGATAGGAATCATTGAATCGACAGCCTTAAGACCGGTCTGAAGAGGTTCCTTTACTGGCTGACGATAGATCACACCAGGAGCCTTGCGGTCAAGAGGCATTTCGAATGAGTTTGTGAGGTCTATCTCGCCGAGTCCGTCAATGGCCTGACCGATAGGGTTGATAACGCGACCGAGCATATTGTCGTTCACGCGGATGGAAGCGATGCGCTTTGTACGCTTTACTACCTGACCCTCCTTGATGCCGCTTGTAGGACCGAGAAGGACACAACCTACGTTGTCTTCCTCAAGGTTCATCACAATCGCCATCGTGCCATTCTCAAACTCAAGAAGTTCGTTGGCCTCTGCATTGCGGAGTCCGTAGATACGAGCCACACCATCGCTGACGGTAAGCACGGTACCTACTTCATCAAAGTCTTGTCCGCCTTCAATGCCGTTGAGCTGCTGGAGAAGAACCTCTGAGACTTCACTTGGTTTTATTTTGTCTGACATAAATTTATTTACAATTTAGCAATTTACAATTTACAATTTATTGCAAAGAGTAAACTTTAATTAAGAGCATTGAGAATATTTCTCAACTGACTTTTCACACTGGCGTCCATTCGGTAAGTGTCGTATTCAAGGATGAAGCCGCCGATGATATCTGGGTTCACCTCTGACTTGAACTCAACCTTGCCGTTTGTCCTGCTCTCAACCATGCCACGCAGTTTCGCCTCCGTTTCCGGTGCTACCTTTGTGGCAGTGATGAGACGTCCACGAATGAGGTTCTGCTGTTTTCTGTACAGAGTGATATACGAATTGGCAATAAACTGCGCCATCGCCTCTCTGCCTTCTTTGAGAATCAGCTTTACGAACTTTGCGGAAAGCTCGGCTGGCTTCTCTCCAACAGCAGCAAGCAGGAGAGACTCCTTCTTGTCGGCACTCAACATCGGATTGTCGATGACCTGACGCAACTTCGGAAGCTGCATGAAAGCATCGGCAAGCTGCTGCATGTCCTTATATACATCAGCCTGTACCTTCTGCTGAGTGGCACTCTTAAGAAGTGCTCTCGCGTATCTGACAGATATTACACCTATGTCCATTTTAGGGTTTTAGGTTTTTGGTTTTTAGTTTAATGAGCCAATTTGTTATTTCACCTCATCCAGCAGTTTGTCAATAAGCTGCATCTGAGCCTTGTCGCTGCTCAGATTCTGGCGAATCACCTTCTCTGCAATCTGGACTGAGAGCTCTGCAACCTGCGAACGGATCTCGCGGATAGCGGCTGCTTTCTCAGCCTCAATCTGCGACTTTGCCTCGGCAATCATCTTGTTTGCCTGTTCGCGGGCATCGCTTTCTGCCTTTGCTACGATGGTGTCGTGAGTGTCCTTTGCCTCCTTGAGAAGGGAAGCCTGCTTCTCACGAGCCTCGCGTAAAAGTTCTTCGCCCTCCTTTTGTATATTGGCGAGGCGTACTGTTGCCTCGTGTGCCTTCTTCAGGCTGCCGTCAATGTATTCCTTGCGCTCATTAACCATGTTGATGATCACAGGAAATCCCCACTTCCAAAGTATGCCGAGCACACAGAGGAAGACGACAGTCATCCAAAAGAACAGACCAAAATCAGGCGTTAATAATGACATGTTGGATTTTCGTTAATGTTTCTTGTATTATACGAAGAGAGCGAGGAGGGAGATGATCAGAGTGAAGAATGTAGCACCCTCAACGAGAGCAGCAGCAACAATCATTGAAGACTGGAGCTTACCCTGAATCTCTGGCTGGCGAGCCATAGCGTCCATAGCCTGTCCACCAATTCTACCGATACCAAGACCTGCACCGATAACTGCCAAACCACCACCGATAGTTGCACCGAGCGTTGCCAGTGCTTCTGCTAAAAACATTGAAATCATAGTCGTAATGTATTAAATTATTGTATTAAGTTTTTTGTTTTGAGTTTCGGGTTTTTAGTTTTTGACCATTAGTCATTACCCATTAGCCATTAGCCTCGCAGCTTGCTGCGAACCTTAATGATGTGATGCGTGCGACATCTGGATGTAGATCGCACTGAGGAGAGTGAATACCATTGCCTGGATGTAGCAGACAAGGAGTTCGAGAGCCATCATGAAGATGCTCATGAGTACGCTGACAGGAGTGATAACTCCTCCGAGGAGATTGCCCATGAAGCCGCCAAGAGCGAACATGATGAATATCATACAAGTCAGCGAGATTGCTATGGCGTGACCTGCAAGCATGTTTGCAAAGAGTCGGACGCAGAGCACGATAGGCTTGATGAATACACCGAAGAGTTCGATGACAGGCATCAAAGGTACTGGGCACTTCAACCATGTTGGCACCTCTGGCCAGAAGACTTCCATCCAATAGTGCTTGTTGCCAGTGACGTTGGTTACGAGGAATGTGCAGAGGGCAAGACAGCCTGTTACCGCAATGTTACCTGTAATGTTACCGCCGCCAGGAGGGAATGGCATCACGCCCATGAGGTTGGCGAAGAAGATGAAGAAGAAGCATGTAAGCAGGTAAGGCGCGTATTTGTCTGCCTTCTCGCCGAGAGTTGACTTGATGAGGTCGTCATAGACCGACATGATGAACATGTGCATCAAACCTGTGAAACCCTTTGGAGCTTCGTCGTCAATCTTGTGTTTCTTGCACCAGCGTGCAGGGATGAGGATGCAGAGCAAGAGGATGATGGCATCAATGAATACCACGCAGACCTGCTTTGTGATGGAGATGTCGAAGCAGACAGGCTGCCATTCGCCATTGACGTTCTCCACAATCTTGCCCTTCTCTTCTGCTGAGCCTTGGATGGCGAATCCTTCAGGACCTTCGCGAAGCAGTTCCGCATTAGGATGATGCTCAAACTGCGAAGAGCAAAGTACATGGAATCCGCTCTGCTGGCTGTAGAAAATCATCGGAAGATCTATCACGACAGGATGTCCGTCAACATCAAAGAGATGCCAGTTGTAGGAGTCCTGAACGTGTCCGAACAATATCTCCTTCAAGCTTATACCTTCCTTTTCTGCCTCCTCGCCATGACCTTCAGCAAAGGCTGCTGTGCATGCAAAGAAAGCAAGTGCCAGTATAAGTGTTATGGATTTGAGATATTTCATTTTTCTTCTTTGTTATTTTTGTCTGAATTCTTGAGAGTAAAATAGAAGTACACGGTGTCGATAGCGAGGAAAACTATGTAGAGGATGAGATAGAAGATTGTGAAAACCTTTATCTCGCCCAGTTCCAAACCGTATTCCTTCCAACCGAACAGGCATGCTGCGTAGAATGCCAAAGGGAAGACGAAGCGTACGCCCATGACGGAAAAGATAGCCTTCATCACGCCTGCTGGGTTTGACTTCATGACGGTCTTCAGAATGAAGAATGCCATACCGGTGAGCATCAGATGCATCAGCACGGTAATGATGATTACAGCGACATTCATTTCTTTCTGCTTATTCCATCTCTACGCAGAGATTAACCAAGTTCTTGTGCACCTCTACAAAGCCACCCATGATGTTGAACGCATTGCGCTTGTCGCCAGCTTCCACTTCCACAGTGCCAGCCTGCAGAGCGGAGATGATAGGAGCGTGGCCAACGAGAATCTCGAATTCGCCACTCACTCCAGGCACCTTCACAAGCGAAGCGTCGCCTTCATAGAGTATCTTCTCTGGTGATATTATTCTTAATGTAAGCATAAATCTAATTTACAATTTACATTCTTTGACCAATTGTCCTATTGTCAATAGATTTATCCCTGTGCCTGTGCCATGAGCTTCTTACCCT
>JAZRYU010000042.1:0-75674 GCA_045600885.1 Prevotella sp. | reverse complement strand
CGTTAGGATTGTATTTTACGTGACGAAGATGCATAGATCCACGACCGCCCTTTCCCGAGCGGCAGTGGATTTTAACGTAGTCTATGAAATTTGATTCTGCCAAAGTGTTCTTTTTATTTTAAGTGTTTGTAGGGCGTGGATTTCCGAGCCGCGATTCAGGTTTTATCGCGCGAATACGGCTCGGAAATCCTCGCCCTACATTTGTCCTTTTAAATGTTATCAACAACAGCCTTGATGTCGCCGAAGATGCGGTCGAGCTCGCCGAGGCCGTTGATGTGGTGATGGAGACCTTCCTTCTCGTACCAGTCGATGAGTGGAGAAGTCTGGTTGTGGTAAACGTCAAGACGCTTCTTGATTGTCTCCTCGTTGTCGTCGCTGCGACCGCTCTGCTTTCCGCGGTTGATGAGGCGTGTCATAAGTTCGTCCTCTGGAACGTCAAGCTCAATCATTGCGGCAATCTTATGTCCGCGCTCAGCAAGCATCTTCTTGAGAGCCTCTGCCTGTGGGATAGTGCGTGGGAAACCGTCGAAGATGACACCCTTGTGCTCCTTGCCGAAGCTGTCGTAAACGCTTGCGAGAATGTCTATCATGAGCTCGTCAGGAATGAGCTGACCCTTGCTGATGAAAGAGTCTGCTGTCTTTCCGAGTTCTGTTCCTGCCTTGATTTCTGCGCGAAGCACGTCGCCTGTTGAGATGTGCTCAAGACCATATTCAGCGATGATCTTGTCGCTCTGTGTGCCCTTGCCTGAGCCTGGGGCACCGAAGATTACAATATTCTTCATAATTGTCTTAGTATAGTTTGGTTTTTGGTTTTTAGTTTTTGGTTTTTGGTTGTTTGTAGGACGAACTACATCGCCTTCAATCCATTTAAAAGCTCCCCCTTCGGGGGCTAGGGGGCTTTTACTCCACCACATAAATGTCGCGAAGCTGTCTGCCATGCTGGTCATAGTCCAGACCGTAGCCTACGATGAAGTCGTTAGGGATCTCCATAGCGCAATAGTCTATTTTGATATCCTCTTCCAGTTTTCCTGGCTTGAAGAGCAGGGTGCATACCTTCACCTCCTTAGGCTTGTGCGTTCCGAGGCTTTCTATCATCTGCTTCATCGACCTTCCTGTGTCAACGATGTCTTCTACGATGACAACTGTTCTGCCCTCGATGTCTTCGTTGATGCCCATTATTTCGCGCACGTTTCCTGTTGACATCGTGCCTTCGTAGGATGCCAGTTTCACAAACGAAATCTCCATCGGGAAGTTGAGATGGCGGGTCAGGTCGGCAGCGAAGATATAGGCGCCGTTGAGCACAGCGAGGAGCAGCGGATTCTTGTCCTTCAGCTCTTCTGTCATCTTCTCGGCAACAGCTTTTACGCGCTCCTGAATCTGAGCCTCAGAGAGGTATGGCTTGAACCATTTATCGTGGATTTTTATGGATTCCATGTCGTTTTTTTGCGTTTTTTCGTGGCAAATTTACTAAAAATTATTGGATTTGTAAAAAAAGACGGCTAAAAATACACTCTTATTGATATATTTTTTGTATTTTTGCACCGTGAAACTATTTACAAGCCAAGAAATACACGAACTTGACACCTATACAATTGAGCATGAACCTATTCGTTCAGTCGATTTGATGGAGCGTGCAGCAAAGGTGATGACGCAGACTATCACGAGCCGATGGTCTAACATTGTTCCCGTCGTCGTCTTTGCCGGTCCCCGCAATAATGGAGGTGACGCGCTAGCCATTGCTCGCATGCTCGCCGATAAGCGATATAACGTGTCAGCCTATCTCTTCAATACCAAAAAGGCTCTCTCTGAAGATTGCGCCATAAACCGCGAGCGACTTAAGGAAGTGAAGTCTGTCCATTTCATGGAAATCGTTGACGAGTTCAATCCCCCTGTGCTGAAGGAGGGAATGCTGGTCATTGACGGACTCTTCGGAACAGGCATCAACCGACCTCTTGGCGGCGGATTTGCTGCGCTTGTAAAACTGATCAACCAGTCCGGAGCGGATGTTGTCAGCATAGACATTCCTTCCGGCCTTATGTCTGAGGACAACTCAAAGAACATAGCCTCTAATATTATATGTGCTGATCTTACCCTATCCCTTCATCAGCCGAAGCTCTCCTATTTCTTCCCGGAATATCAGCGGTATCTCGGAGAAGTGAAGGTGCTGGACATACAGCTCAGCGCCGAAGGACAGCGTAAGATTTCAAGTAATTTCCAGACACTGGAACGTTACGACATGAAGAAGCTCATCCGTCAGCGTAGTCCGTTTGCTCATAAGGGAAACATGGGCTATTCCCTCCTTGCCGCCGGTAGTTACGGAATGGCGGGAGCGGCTGTTCTTGCTGCTAAGGCTTGTCTTCGTTCGGGAACGGGAAAACTGGCTGTCCGTTCTGCGAGAAAGAACAACGACATCCTTCAGATAACGGTTCCCGAGGCTGTGCTGCTTCTCGACGGCAGCGAGTATCATTTCTCTGAGGCTATTGATTCTACCGAGTTTGATGCCATAGGAATAGGTCCTGGACTAGGCACGAAAGAGCCTACAGCCATAGCGGTCATTTCGCAGATTCGTCGTTCGCAGAAGAAGCCTTGTGTGCTCGATGCAGATGCGCTCAATGTGCTTGCCACCCATCGTGCCTGGCTGCAGCAGATTCCTCAAGGCACCATTCTCACCCCTCATCCGAAGGAGTTCGACCGTCTCTACGAACGTCCGGCTAAGGAGAGCTACGAGCGACTCTGTAATGCTCGTGAACTGGCTAAGCGACTGGGCTGCTACATTCTCCTCAAGGGACACTTCTCCATGCTCTGTACGCCAGAGGAGCAGGTGTTTATAAACAGTACGGGAAATGCTGGCATGGCAACAGCGGGAAGTGGTGATGTCCTTCTTGGCATTATCACCGCCCTTCTGGCTCGTGGCTATGAGCGTGAACAGGCAGCCACTCTCGGTATGTTTCTCCATGGACTTGCCGGCGACATTGCCGCAGAAGAGAAAGGCCTAGAAAGCCTCATCGCCTCCGACATCATCGACGCCCTGCCGAAAGCGTTCAAGCAGTTGTATGAGGAATAAAGGCCCCGGCTAACATCAATTATTCCTTAGGATTACGACTCGTTTCCCTAAGGAATAGCACTCGTATTCCTTAGGATTATTTTTTTATTACGGGTTCTTACTCACTAAACTTTCCCACCCTTTTTTTATGGGGCGGCCTGAAAGGCCAAAAAGCTTTCAGCCCGTTTGCATGGGTGGGAAAGTTAAGTTACACATTCTAATTCACCGAAAAAAAACTATTCCTACACGAAAAATAATGCCCGAAATACTTGCGTAATTCAGAAAATTTTCGTACCTTTGCACTGTGAAAATGAGAGAGTTACGCACGCCGCTGCAGAGGATGAACGTTTCACTCAACACGCTATTGTCTAACATTTCTTGGTTCACAAAAAACTGACAACAGAACCAGGGTTTAAGAAAGAAAGGAGTTTAAAATGATTCGTTACGAAAAGTACCAGTCTAAGAGCACGCTTGAGGGCGTAGCAGGTAAGTGGTTTATTCGCGTTAAGGCTGACGAGACGCTCGATCTCGTGGCTATGGCTAAGCACATGGCAGAGCACAACTGCGGTTTCTCTGAGGCGCAGATCTTCGGTGTGCTCAAGGCGCTCATCGCTTGTGTGAAGGAGCAGATCCTCGCAGGTAAGAAGGTGAAGCTGGACGACCTCGCCATCTTCTACCTCTCATGCCATTGCAAGGGCACGGAGAAGCCAGAGGACGCTACCCCAGACAAGATTAAGTCCCTCCAGCTCAAGGCTCGCGCCACCGGCCGCCTCTCCAACGCACAGATCGCACAGGCTGTGAAGTTCAAGGAGCAGACGCAGTATTCGGTGTAAGCCTACGGATCCACGGACCCACCCCCAGCCCCTCCCTTACAGGGAGGGGAGTAAAATGACTTGCGGGTGGTAATGGTTTAGGGCTTAATGTAAATGAGAAAGTCCCATGTCAGTTATTGGCATGGGGCTTTTATTGTTCGGAGGTGCGTTGCCCTCAGCGAACCTCACGGGAATTAGTTTTTAGCGGCGGTTTGGAAAAGAAGCCCCATGGCTTCTTTAAGGGGGGGAATTTGTGTTGCGGCGGTTAATGCGGCGGACTTGCTTAGCGTCTATGTTGTAGGGCGAAGTTTACTGAGCCGCGATTCAGGTTTTTATGCGGCGAAAACGGCTCGGAAATCCTCGCCCTACATCAGATGCGCCCGTAATGTAGGGCGAAGTTTACTGAGCCGCGATTATAGGTAATATTTGTGTTGCGGCGGTTTGGAAAAGAAGCCCCATGGCTTCTTTAAGGGGGGATATTTGTGTTGCGGCGGCTTAACGATGCCATGGGGCATCGTTTCCATTGCGGCGGGTGGTGTCTTGAGGGTCTTTTTTATATCCCATGCAGCTGACAGACATAGTAGAACTTGGCGATAGATACTGAGCCGTTGCCATTGGCAAGACACCAGTTGTATTTCTTGTCCACGTCCTTTGCGCAGTATCTAGGCCATAGTGCACTGTACTCATGGTAGAGTGCTCTGCCAGCTTCGCCGAAATGACCTGCGAAGGCTAGACCAACATGAAACCATTCACGCTCATCATCTGATATTCCGCTGTTAGGGTTCTCACGGATGATGCGGAGGATTTCGTCGTATTCCTCCTGCTTCGACTTCACCTTGAACTCAGGTGCAACGTATGCTTTCTTCTGTGGAGCAATGCCACTGCCAGCCTCTTCAGCTGTGACGCTCTTGAAAGGCACAGGTTCTGGGTTGATGAATGGGTGTGGGTCGTAACTAACGAAGCGGAAGTTGGAGAGGGAACTGGCTGCGGCGTCTGCCTTCCATCCAAACTTTTCCATCTCTGCCACTATTGCGCTGTATGTAGGCTTGTAGCGTTCTGGGGCAGTGCTGTCAGTGAGAACAAGAACGAAGTAGCCGCTGCCACTAACCGACTTTCCACAATATACAACATACGGAAGCGTTGTCATAGTAGCCATAAAGTCGCGAAGGAAGCGCTCCTTGTCTTCCTGATGATGGTAATCATAGTCTATTGAAACCAATCCGTTCATCTGCTTGATGTTTGCATCGCAACGCTTCATTCCCTCATGTATCTCACATCCCGGAGTCCAACAAGCCATCTTCTGCTTCCCATTATCTTTAGCCGCCTTCCATTCAGGAGATAGCGGAGTGAGCTTAGCGAGAGTCTCATGGAGTTGGATAACATTATCGAAGTGACCATTTGTCAGCCACTCAAACATCTGTTGAAGGTTCACTGTTTCTGCTACATCGAAAACACTGCTGAAAAAAGATACAGAAATCTTTGAAAAATCTATAGTAGTCATAATATTTAAGTTTTACTTATGTAGGGCGAGGATTTGGCTTTCCCTTCGGCCGCCGAGCTAAACCTTCCGAGCCGTTTGTTGGAATTAAACCTGAATCGCGGCTCACAAATGTTCGCCCTACAAAATTCATAAAATGCTGAATATTCACTTGAATTTGGGTCAGGGTCGGGTCGCTGGGTCACATACATATATATGTATGTGTGACCCTACGACCCTACACCCCATGAATCAAAACGAAGCGATTTCGTATAATCCGGCATCTGTTTTTCTGATGTGGCCCTCTTCAAGTGTCTTGGAGATGTGCTTTTTGGCGGTTGTTTCGCCAAGCTGTGTAACTTTGCAATAGGCATTCTTCAAGGTATTGTAGTTGATAGGAACAGGATAGTTATCAAATACCTTATTGAAGTTTTCCCAACGATTGCGCTGTTCCTCTTCCACCTTCTGCCTCTTCACCTCTTCCGAAACCTTTTCCGTCAGTTCTGGAAGACCATATTCATTTATCATGTAGGTGATGTCTTCGATGTTACGGTCGCGAGCGAGGTAGTGACGGAGAGTGTGACGATGCGCCTTGTCGTCCTTCTTAGCCTGAAGAATATCCACCGCACTCTCAGTAAGCATTGAGCCGAGGTGCCCTTTGGGATTAGAGTCAGTAGCCCCCTTGTTCTCATGAAGAACGGCTATGATGAGGCAGTTGTTTTCCTCCGCCTTCTTCACCATCATTTCGATGAATTCCCGACTTGACTCCTCGTTGTTGAACGAACCTGCGATGTGAGCGATGTTATCAATCACGAAAACTTTTGGCTTCAAAGTCCTGAGAACACTGTCAAGCAGTTCAAGTCTTTCCTCTACCGACATCTTTCTGGCGTTAAGGAAGAGTAGGCGATTCTGATTCTCTTCTGGATTCCAACCCATAAGTCGCTGTATTCTGCGCTTTATGCGAGCGGAATAAATAGGCGACTGGTCAGTATCCATCAGAACAATCATGTCATCCTCACCCAGTTGCGTCTCAAATCCGAACTCAATGTAGCCGAGCATAGATGCTATCAGGATAACCTCAATGAATGATTTACCTGTCTTCGGCTTTCCGATGATACCTGTTAGATTACCCAGGGCAAGGCATCCAACTCCCTTATATTTCAACGTGTATTCCGGTTCCGGGTAACACCTGCGCGAATCAATGAAGCTTTCTCCAAATTTCTTCAAGAGCGCCTCGTCCGATAGAATGTCGGTGGCTCTGTAAGTGTAACCTTCATTCTGTGGAAGGCTAGGTACCTGGTGCCCGCCTTCCTGTGTTTTTTTGATTTCTTTTGCCATAGGCATCAATATTTTCCGTCCATAAACTTAGCGTAAAAGAGATTAAATAGCTCAGTCTGAGCCTTGAATAACTTTAGATAGTGCTTTTCTACCTTATCGTAATCCTTGCACTTGGCAACTCGATAGTCGCCGAAGCAAGCAAAACAAGCTAGAGCATCTACCTTCAAGTCCGAAAGGCAGCGGATAGCCTCGTTGTTCATTATTATGCACTTCTGACGAAACTCAGAGAATGCCTCTACCAGCTCGTGCTCAAAAGCTTCCTTCTCTTCGTCGGAAGTAAGCTCACCAAGGTTCTTGACAATAGATGTCAGCCCCTCAAAGATTCTGGTGAACCACTTTATCCCATTCAGAGTGCGCTTGTCGTGGGCATTGCCCAAAGCAAAACTGTCAAGATAGACATGAGTGTTATCCCCTTGCTCCTTAGCCTCCTTGAGAAGCCATGAAACAGTATCCTTTACCAAAGTAGTATTGTCCAGCTTGATAGAGGCAGTGCCCTTGTGAGGGGCACCGCCGTTGTTAGTAGTTTTCTTTGTCATAATTATTCTTTAATAAATGTGTCATAGAAATCATCTACAAGATGGACCATCTCAGAGACAAGACCGATGTATGCCTTTTCTACTTTGTCGTAGTCGCAACCGAAGTCCTTATCATCGCCCATGCAGCAGATGTGGAGAAGGTGAGACTTCTTCAGATCTGTCATCTTTTGAGCGAACTTGAGGCGGAACTGGACAGTAGCGCCCAGAATCTTGTCATGGATTTTCTTAAGACGCTTCTGGTGAGTCTTAATGTACTCCTGACCGAAGCTCTTGGCATACACCTTGAAGCCCTCATGCATCTCTTCGAGAACATAGGTTAGGCACACCGCCATCTTAGCATTGCCCCATCTGATCTGGTTCTTGTCCACGCGTTCCGTCTCATCATTGATGAGTTTGGAAGTACGGCAAACAGAATCATCAAACTGGGTTAACAACTTGTTCTTCTCATTCTCTGAATTCGTTTTTGAAGTCTGAGAAGTTTTTGTTTTTTTCTTTTCCTTCATAGAAAAACTATTTTGCGTCCTACATGTTGGTTCCTTGCACTTCGGACGTATTATTATTGTGAACATCGCGCTGTTCGTTTATGTTAACGAGTGCAAAGGTAGGAGGTTTACTTGAAATGAGCAATAAAATCCATATAAAGCGAGCGACCACCCAGCATGGTCGCTGAGTGGTCGCTAATAGGTCGCTAATGGTCGCTAACCCTGTTAATCTTGGTCGCTGAAAAGTTGGATTTTTTTCATTTTTTGCTTAAACATCTTGTAGCAAGGAGTAGAATCTTTATCGCTAGCCTTATATTTCATACCCGAATATGCATCTCCCGTTTCTTGAACAAAACAGTTTTGAGCAGCCTTTTCCAACTGACTATTATAAAGATTACCATATATCATACGCAAGAAAAGAATCAATTCATCTTTCCTTGCAAGCCAAACTATTTTAGGCTGCTTTCTTGGATTAAAAGAACAGAAAGTTTGAAACAAATCCTCATCTGTTGTCTTTTCTATATCCACAACCTTACAATCCTTAAGCAAACAGCAAACAGCATAAGCTTTTTCATAGCCTATACTTGGGAGAGTAGCAATGTCTTTTTGTTCTTGTATTCCTACAAAATCATTGATAGGCTGAGCTATCCAATTGTAAAAATTATCCAATACCATTTTTGTTTGGTCAGCCTGATAGCCTTTTGCTTTAAGAAATTCGTCCTTTTTTGTAGCAATCCATTCAATGAATTGACGTAAACGTTCTTTCTCTGGTAGCTTCATCTTTGCAACTTCAGACTTGTATTTAGCACACACTTCATTTGCAACGGAAAGTTGATTATTCAACTCTTCAATATCTTTCGTAAGTTCTTCGTTCGCCGCTGACATTTTTTTGAATCTTTCGTTCAGTTCATCGTATTCAGACTTACTTATCGTAGAAGTGTCTGGAGTTTCTTCTGCCAAAGATACAATCCATGCTCTTCGGTCATCATGCTCTATCTTATAATCTTCATAAAACAGAGCCCGATTGATAGATTCTATTTCTTTTTTCATCTGCCCATCTGGCGCACCAATATAATTAATTGGAGAGAATACATCTATTAAACACTCTTCCATATTTGAAGTGCCATTTATACATTGAAGCATTGCCAATGAGTATTGTGCTCGACTTCCCACTTTACCTGTAGGTTCTCCATATTTTGAGAATAATAAGTGTAACATATCTCCTGTCCTATAAACATAAAAGAAGTCTCTGTCGTCACCATTAATGGCAAACGAAATCATGTCGAGGGTCTTTAGTTTTAGCTTTCGCATAATTATAATATTAATGTAAATGAATTTAGAGCAAGTCTGTTAACGGAACAAACAAAGTCTTTATTGTCAAATACTAAATTACAATTTAGATGCCAAGAATGAATGACAATAAAAAAAACACGGCTCTCAGAGAGAGTGACGTGGCTTGTATTATTAATCAAAGGAGAGTCCCTATGTCTAACTCAATTAGAATAAAAATCTTTATCTACGAACGATAGACATAACGACGATTCTTGATCATCCAGGGTTGCAATAATTAACATGTATGTTTCAGAATCCGCAAAGAATATTTTTCCTTTGTTTTCTTCTATTTTATTATCTATAAGGTATTCTTTATAAGACTTAATAGATGTAGTTACTATGATTCGCGTTATGTCTATTACATCTTCTTTTAAGTATGTAAATCTAATTAGTCCTAATGCATTATCTTTAAAATCCAAGGTTACCGCATCAAAGTTTATTGTTGCGAATCTAGGATTCCAGACCAATAATCCCCCATCGTCAGTAGCTTCTACTTTAAGTCCCTGTTGTTTCATTATACTTTCAGCTTCTTCCTTGCTGGTTATACCCAGAGTGAGCCCCATGAAACTTCTTTCAATTTGAGCAAAAGAATTAAATGTAAAGAGCCAAAATGTGATTAACAAAAAAAGTTTCCTCATAATATCTATAGGAATAATAGTAATATTATTGTTTAACAGTCGGAGTCAAGGGACAGTCCCTCAATTCACATAATATAACAGATTAAGGCTTGTGATTATAAACTACAGTTCTTCTTCTACAGATTGTTTATATTCATACGAGAGAACTACATTGCCTAATAAAGTTCTAACATACATTTCTCCATTTGAAAATTATATGATATCTATAGAAATTTACCAATCTGCTTCAGACTTTGTTACAATAACTTGCTTATATATACCATTAAAGTATTCGTTTATTGCATTGGCAACTTTTAAACCATTGGATTTAAATTCTCCTTTTTTTGTAGCAAGTTTCTGTTTTACAAACCATTCTTCCATTGGACAGATTTCTTTTATTCGACCATAATGAGCATATAACAGTTCTGGAGCACATACTCTCATCTTCCCATTCTTAAACTCAAAGCGAATATTATATTTAAAGTTAACATACCATTTCCCAACCATATCACTTTTATATTGTATGGATTCTGTGGTTCCTTTCAATGTTATCATTTCTTTAGGTATACGTTCAACTTCTATATCTCCAGCACCAGTAACATTCTTCGCAATGGCACGTTCTATCATGTTATAAAGTTCTTCCTGGCTTTTATCTGGAACATTCACTACTACATAGTTTTCACCATTTGAGGTTTCAAAAGTAGCATCAGGCTTAATGAAGAACTGCACATCATCAGCCCAACTTATTATGGAAACCGTAACAAGCAATAATAACACAAATAACTTCTTCATATTAAATCTCTTGCCTACCTGCTCCTCTCGGCTTATACTAATTTAGATGTTAATAATTACAGATAGCGTGGAGCAACTATGATTCCACACTTCAGTATGTAGGCGCCTAGGAATGAGCCTTAGGAAAAAGAATGGAGATAGTTTCCCCACGCATATACGCGGAGAACCATCATGCCAAATCTTGTTCCAATGTTAAGTTTCCTAGGCTTTACATACACAAGATGAAGACATAACGCTTCTGTTTATTTACCGATAAGTATATTCGCTCCGCTGAGCGAGGGATATATTATTTGTCATCGTAATGTCCGCCTATGGACATTACTGATACCATAATCTGAGATTCAAATATTTCGTAGATTATTCTGTCGTGACCAGATATTCTTCGTGAATAGACATTACCATTATACCCTTTTAAGGTTTCAGGTTTCCCAATACCTTCTCTTGGGTGTTCGGCAATATCGTCAAGGATCTTCAAAATCTTTTTAGCCATAACAGGTGAGGATTTTGAATACTTCTTCATGACAGCCATTGCCCGCTCAGTTAATACTATGGTGTATTTCATAGCCCTAACTGTTTACGCAAATCATCAACAGAACCTCTGAAAGCATATTTCCCCTCCTCATGTTCTTTACGACCTAACTCGATGCATTCGGCTTCGAATGCAGTTGGTACATACTCCACCTGACCGCTGCTGTTTTGTTTAACAACAGCTCCCATAGTTTTCATCAAGTCAAGAATCTTCATGAACAGGATATTGCTCTCGTCATATTCAACAGTTACGCTACTCATATTGTTATTTGTTATCGTTTTCTGGCGGCAAAGTTACAATTATATTTTCTTTCTGCCAAATATTTCCGCGGAAAGTTTTGGGCAAAAGTGTTGCTAAGCTGTTGTGTTCGTTAACATATGGTAGTAAAAGGACAACCTAAGTTTGAATCTGTTATCTGCTTATGCGGACTAAAGCTCGAGGTCGCCGTCATGGATTTCGTGCCATGGGAGTCCCTGCTTGTTGAGCTGCTCCATGAATGGATCTGGGTCGAACTCTTCTACGTTATAGACTCCTGGCTTCTTCCAGATGCCTTTGCAGAACATCATGGCGCCTATCATGGCTGGTACGCCTGTGGTGTAGCTTACGCCTTGCATGCCTGTCTCTTCGTAGGCTGCACGATGTGAGCAGTTGTTATAGACATAGTATGTGTGCTCTTCGCCGTTCTTGATGCCCTTGATGCGGCAGCCGATGGATGTCTGACCTTCGTAGTTCTCGCCAAGATCCTGTGGGTTAGGGAGCACAGCCTTGAGGAACTGCAGCGGCACGATCTTCACCTTAACAGGCTTTCCGTCCATGCCCATAGCGTCATACTCTATCTCGTCGATGCGAGACATGCCGATGTTCTGGATAACGTCAAGGTGCTTGAGATACTGTTCGCCGAAGGTCATCCAGAAGCGTGCGCGCTTGATGGTTGGATAGTTGATGACAAGGGATTCTATCTCTTCGTGGTGGAGGAGGTAAGACTCCTTTGGACCAATCTCTGGGTATGTGAGAGGCTGGTGGAACTCAAGCGGCTCTGTCTCAACCCACTTGCCGTCCTGCCAGTAGAGTCCCTTCTGCGTGATCTCGCGGATGTTAATCTCTGGATTGAAGTTTGTGGCGAATGCCTTGTGGTGGTCGCCAGCGTTACAGTCAACAATGTCGAGATAGTGTATCTCGTCGAAGTGGTGCTTTGCAGCGTAGGCTGTATAGATGGAGGTGACGCCTGGGTCGAAACCGCAACCGAGGATGGCTGTGAGTCCTGCCTTCTCAAAGCGTTCGCGGTAAGCCCATTGCCATGAGTATTCAAAGTGTGCCTCGTCCTTTGGCTCGTAGTTAGCCGTGTCCATATAGTTCACACCTGCCTCAAGACAAGCATCCATGATGTTGAGGTCCTGATAAGGGAGAGCTACGTTGATGCAGAGCTCAGGCTTGTACTCGTTGAAGAGGGCTACGATCTCTGCTACGTTGTCGGCATCTACGGCAGCGGTCTTAATCTCCACGCCGTACTTTTCCTTAATGACCTTGGCAAGAGCGTCGCACTTAGACTTTGTGCGGCTTGCGAGAACGATTTCTGTAAACACGTCAGCATTCTGTGCCAACTTGTGAGCGACGACAGTTCCTACTCCGCCGCATCCTATCTGTAATACCTTTGACATGCTTTTATGTAATGTTTTTATTTCTGTTCGTTAATGGTTGTTTGTTCTAATATTGGTGCAAAGTTAATAAATAGTATCAGAATAGCAAAATTTTTGGGGATTTTAACGCTTATTAGCGTGAAATTTAGTGGTTCAGAAGCTCCAGACACTCTTGCGGAACAAGGTTTTCCACGGATTTTCCTTCGCTCAGACGGCGGCGTATCTCGGTGCTGCTTATGTCGTAAAGTCCGGTAGGAAGATAGCGGACAGAAGCGGGAAGGAGAGCGGAATCTATGTCGTAGCCAGGACGTGGATAGATGCCTATCTCGTATGTCTTGATGAAGTCGGCAGAGCGATACCAGCGGTCGAAGCAGAGCCAGTTGTCTGCACCAATGAGTAGGACGAACTGATGCTCAGGATGACTGCGGCTGAGTTCGCCCATCGTGGTCCACATATATGATGGTTTAGGCAGATGGAACTCCACATCGGAAGGTTTCAGTTTGGGATGACTCGCCAAGGCTTTCTCTGCTATGCTGTATCGCAGTTCGTCAGGCCATAGGTCAGCCTTCTTCTTCAAAGGATTCTGCGGCGAGATGACAAACCATATCTCTTCTACGAATCCCGTCTTTAGCAGGTCTTCCGCTATGGCGATATGACCATTGTGTATGGGATTGAACGAGCCTCCGAAAATGCCTATTCTCATGATTTAATGAATGGTGGTTAAATGATTGGTTTACTGAAACTTAAGTATGCCTATCTGATTCAGGAAAACAAGGAGTATGGCAATAGGACAGAAGAACTTGATGAGGAAGAGATAGCACTTGAAGAATGCTCCCTTGAAGGTGCCATCGTTTGTGTATTCTGCACGGATGCGATCGCGAGGACCGAACCATCCGAGGAAGATACATGTGAGGAAGCCGATTATTGGGAGAAGGATCTGTCCTGTGGTATAGTCGAAGAAGTTGAAGAGTGACATTCCGCATACGGTCAGCCAGTTTCTGTCGCCAAGAGAGAGCGAACAGAACACGCCTATGAACATGGCGATGATCGTAACGATGGTAGCAGCCTTGTGACGTGAGATCTTCAGCTCTTCCTCAACGAAGGCTGTAGCCACCTCATGAAGAGAGATGAGGGATGTGAGCGCGGCTATGGAAAGCAAGGTGTAGAAGGCTACGGAAACGCATGTGCCAAGGAACGGAATGGCAGAGAAAGCCTGGTTGAAGACGTTTGGAAGTGTGACGAAGACGAGAGATGCGCCTGCGTCAGGACGTATGCCAACAGCAAAGGCAGCAGGGAAAATCATCATGCCTGCAAGGATGGCTACGGCGCTATCAAGGATGCTAATCTGAACGGCTGTTCGCGTGAGGTTTGTTTCGCGGCTGAAATATGATGCGTAAGTGCAGATGCATCCCATCGCTATGGAAAGGGAGTAGAAAGACTGACCCATGGCAGCGAGCACGGAGTCGGTCGTAATCTTCGAGAAATCAGGGAGAAAGAGGAACTTCAAGCCATCGATTGCGCCAGGCAGAAGGCATGAGGAAACAACGATGATGAGCAGCAGGACGAAGAGCATCGGCATGAAGAGTTTTGACATCTTCTCAATGCCTTTCTGTACGCCGCGAGTGATGGTGAAATGGCAGATAAGGATAAGTCCGAGAGCCCAGAAGACAGGCTCGAAAGGGTCGCCGGAAAACGCCTTGAAATGTTCCTCAACGAGCTGTGGGGTGCTGAGGTCGGAGATGAACGGAGCAAAGATGTAATGGAAGCACCAGCCGGAAACGATGGCGTAGTAGCAGGTAATGGCAAAGCCTGTGAAGACGCTGAGATAGCCTATCCATTTCCATGGTCTGCCGTTTGCCATCTTAGTAAAAGCGCGTGCGGTATTTGCCTGAGCAGAGCGTCCGATGATGAACTCGTTTACCATACATGGAATGCCGAGAAGAACTACGCAAAGGGCATAGATGATAAGGAAAGCTGCTCCGCCGTTTTCACCTGTGACGTAAGGGAAGCGCCAGACATTACCAAGACCGACGGCGCTGCCGACAGTAGCAAGGATGATGCCTATTTTGCTCTTGAAGTTTGCTCTGTTGTTCATGTTAGTTTTAGTCTTTTTTGTTGGATTTATTGGGGAGAGACCTGAAGCTGACGCTTCAGGCACTGGGGCTTGATTCTTTTATAATTGTTCTTCTGTGGTTTGCTGTTGTTCCAGAAGGGCTTTCTGTTCTTGGCTAAGCTTGCGAACCATCTTCGTGATCTGCGTTATTCGGGCGGAATCGTCTCTGCCTGTTGGGTGCTGCTGATAGTTTTGCAACGCTTGACGGAAGTGCATGAGTGCCGTAGAAGTATTGTCTTGAAGCAGATGGCAGAAGGCGAGCTTATAGTAGATATCTGCCTTCTCCTTAAGCGAACAGAGGGTCAGGGAGAGTTCGTGGTAACGAACAGCCTGAGGATATTGCTGCAGCTGGAAATGACTGTCGGCGGCGGCATAGAGATAGACGTTCTGCTCCTGTGGCGAATAGGCTTGAAGGTCGGGCATTATCTCGTCGAATATCTTGGCTGCCTCTGGGTAGTTCCAAAGATGATATTCGCAGAGTGCTAGGTAAGCCACGTAACGGCTGTTGAGCTTGTACTTATCGTTCAGCCGACGGAAGATGACTGCCGACTCCTGATATTTCTCCGCATTGAAATATTCTATGGCATGAGCGAGTTGCTCCTTGTCTTCCTCCGACTGCTGGGCGAAGGATTGTGCTGGAGAGAAAAGGAGAAGAAGCGTGAAGAGTAGGAATTGTCTCATTGAACAATATCGAAATCTGCATCTATTATGCCCTGCTTCTTTCGCTCCGGCGTTCTTCCCATCTGTGTCTCAAGGTCTTTGAGGATACTTTTCATTAAGGAATGGGAGAGAGACTGATGCGTCTGAGCTGTGAAGTTGAGGTAGATGCAGGCATCTGGATCGTCAGGAGCAGCAGTATAGTCTCGAGAGTAGTAAGGCTCTGAAAATGAGACTGTTTCCCCAAAACGAGATATGAGCAGACGTTTTGCCTGCTCATAGTTGTATGCGTGATTGATATTTGTGCCGAAACTGATGTTGTAAAACATTTCTACCAAGCTAAGTCTCCGTGGGTTTGTGTTACAGCAACTTCAATTCCTTCATGCATTCAGAGATTTTCTGAACTGTGGAAACTCGCGTAGGAACGAGTGGCAGACGAAGAACATTCTCTATCAATCCCATTTCGTGGAGAATACACTTTACGCCGGCTGGGTTTCCGTCAACGAACAGAAGCTTGAAGAGTTCTGTGAACTGATGGTGAATGCGAAGTGCAGACTCCATCTCGCCCTTCATCTCGTAGCGCAGCATCTTAGAGAATTCCTTAGGAAGTGCGTTTCCGATAACAGAGATTACACCGACAGCTCCGCAGGCAATCATAGGGTAGGTGAGACCATCGTCGCCGCTGATGACATCAAAGCCTTCTGGTTTGTTCTTCAAGATCTCGTCAATCTGCTCCAAATTACCGCTTGCCTCCTTAATGGCAACGACGTTCTTGCAGTCGCGAGCCAGACGAACTGTGGTCTGAGCCTGAAGGTTTACACCTGTACGACCTGGCACATTATATAATATAACTGGTTTCGGAGAAGCCTCTGCGATAGCCTTGAAATGCTGGTAAAGACCTTCCTGAGAAGGCTTGTTGTAGTAAGGACATACGCTGAGAATGCCGTCTATGCCAGAAAGATCAGCAGTCTTAAGTTCGTTTATGACAGCCGCTGTGTTGTTTCCGCCGCAGCCGACAACGATAGGAATTCTGCCGTTTACTTTCTCTACAACGAGGTTCTTAATCTTCTGCTTTTCTTCAGCAGTAAGACAAGGAGTTTCGCCTGTTGTGGCAAGGATACAAAGGAAGTCTGCTCCGTTTTCTATCTGATAGTCAACGAGTTCAGAGAGAGCTTCATAGTCAACGGAGAAGTCTGACTTGAAAGGTGTTACAAGGGCAATGCCCAATCCGCGAAAGATGTTCATAGCGGGATTTTATTTGGTTTTATGTGAGTGAGTTCAGGCGAGCAATATATTTTCCGAGGATGTCAAACTCGAGGTTTACGACAGAACCTTCGGCGATGTCGCAGAAGTTTGTATGTTCAAGTGTGTAAGGAATGATAGCAACGGTTACGGTGTCTTCCGTCGGGTTGCAAACAGTCAGCGAAACGCCATTGATGGTTACGCTGCCTTTGTCAACGCAGAAATATCCGCGAGCTGCCATCTCCTTGTCGTACTTATACTGGAAAGTGAAGTAAGTGCTGCCATTGGCATCTTCTTTCTTGATGCATCTGGCTGTCATGTCAACATGTCCCTGCACGATGTGACCATCAAGTCTTCCGTTCATGAGCATTGAACGCTCAATGTTTACCTTGTCTCCCACGCTGAGAAGTCCGAGGTTTGAACGCTCGAGGGTTTCCTTCATAGCTGTTACAACGTATTCGCTGCCCTGAATCTTTACGACGGTTAGACAAACTCCGTTGTGCGCAACGCTTTGGTCTATCTTCAGCTCCTGAGTGAAGGAGCATGTCAGGGTGAAGTCTATATTGTCTTTATCGTGAGCTATGTTTGTGACAGTAGCAAATTCTTCAATTATTCCGCTAAACATAGTAGATCGGTTTTTGGTTTTCGGTTTTTGGTTTTCGGTTATATGTTTCGCGTTTTAGGAATACCAGAACTATCAGCTATTAGCCAAAAACCAAAAACATAAAACTAAAAAACCTAAAATAATGTGAAAGTTGCGCTGATGATGTGATGCGATCTCCGAGATAGGTGAGGGCTTTGGCCGCCTTTGTAATCCACCGGCATTACAGCTACATCAGAAAGATGTTGTGGCCCGCCATTGACAAGCTAAGCTGACTCGGATGCATATAATTTTGATGAGACGCCGAACATGTTCAACGCAACTTTCAGCTGCAAAGGTACAAAATAATTTTAAAACAATAATACTTTTCAAGGAAATTATGCCTATTTGTTATTCTTTTGTCGTTTTTTCTTGAAAAAGATTATGAAATAAAAAAAGGAGTACGCCTTTTGACGGGCATACTCCTTAGATTTTCGTGGCTTGGAAACCGACGATAAATTAGTTATTCTCTGGACGGAGCTGACGAACAGTAGCACCTGCACGCCACATCTCTGACTCACGGAGAGCTTCGAGTTCCTTCTCAAGACCAACGCGGTAGTCTGGCTTAGAGTTAGCGTCGATAGAGATCTGAGCCTCGTTACCTGTAACAACTGAGTTGTAAAGCTTCTCAACAACAGGCTTGATAGCGTCGTGGAAAGGACCCATCCAGTCGAGAGCACCACGCTGAGCAGTAGTAGAGCAGTTAGCATACATCCAGTCCATACCCTTAGCTCCGAAGAGTGGCATGAGTGACTGAGTGAGCTCCTCAACAGTCTCGTTGAATGCCTCAGAAGGAGTATGACCATTCTCACGGAGAACTTCGTACTGAGCAAGGAGAAGACCCTGGATAGCACCCATGAGTGAACCGCGCTCACCTGTAAGGTCAGAAGTAGCCTCGCGCTTGAATGTAGTCTCGAACATATAGCCAGAACCGATACCGATACCGAATGCGAGAACCTTGTCAAGTGCCTTGCCAGTAGCATCCTGATAAACAGCGTAAGAAGAGTTCAAACCGCGACCCTCAAGGAACATTGTACGGAGAGAAGTACCAGAACCCTTAGGTGCAACCATGATAACGTCGATATCTGATGGAGGAACAACGCCTGTACGGTCGCTCCAGTTGATTGCGAAACCGTGTGAGAAATAGAGAGCCTTGCCTGCTGTGAGGTATGGCTTGATTGTTGGCCAGAGCTGCATCTGAGCAGCGTCTGAGAGAAGCATACATACGATAGTACCCTTTTCAGCAGCCTCTTCAAGAGAGAAGAGTGTTTCGCCTGGCTTCCAGCCGTCAGCAACTGCCTTGTCGTAAGTCTTGCCCTGACGCTGACCAACGATTACGTTGAAGCCGTTGTCGCGGAGGTTACAAGCCTGACCAGGACCCTGTACACCATAACCGAGCACAGCGATAGTCTCGTTCTTGAGAACTTCACGTGCCTTTTCGAGAGAGAATTCTTTGCTGGTGATGACTGTTTCAATAGTACCACCGAAATCGAGTTGTGCCATTTATTTTGGTTTTTAAGTTGGTTTAACGTGTTATAAAACGAATGCAAAATTAGCAAAATTGTTAGCAATTAAGGCAATAAATCAACAATTATTCAGATGAAAAGTTGTTATTTTGATATAATTCAAACAGATAAATGACCTTTGCTAACAAAATGTTAATTTACAGCGCACCACTTCCACTTCTTCCTGCTGCTGGTTTGTCTTTCGTGCGCTTATCATTATACCTCCGTCGGCATCTTCCTCACGGTAGAAACTGAGCACGTCTCCGCAGTATGTTTCTGCCACGTAAGCAATGTCGAGTCGCTTCAGTTTGTGCTCTTTGTGAAACTCTATCGGGAAGATGTCCATGATGTGGTCTATGTACTTTATGCTGTTGACATGACCATTATAATCGGTGTCGGTATATGTGGTTTTAATCTCGTGGCATTTCACGGCATCCTTGCTCATCTTTACACGAGAAAGCTTGCCTATCGGACTTGGTGTACTCTCAATGTAGTTGGCAATCTCGCCATCGCGAATTGAGAGGATGTCCTGAGGCTGGCGTGTCTCTGTGTCGATAAGAGCCCAGATGCTCTTGCCGTAAGCCAGAACGTGGTCTTCGCTGTCAAGAGAACGGACTACGAAGTTACGGTTCGTGAAATAGCGCATAGCACTTTCAACCCATGTGCTTACCGAGAAACGATCGTAGGCTTCAGGCATCTCTACGACCTCTATGGCAAGACGAGAGAGAACCCATGTCTTGTTCAGAGGACCAAGATAGTGCATGCCGAAGTCACGTGCGTTGGAATGGTAGTCGGCTGAGTTGAGCATGTGATTGCCGAGGAAACCAACAAATAGTTTCTTTGTGAAGTCGCAATGGAACGGCTCGCAAAGAAACTCGTATGTACCGATTTTAGGAAGTGCTGTCTCCATTAACCGTGATAAAGTTTTGTGGTCTGATATGTAGGTTCGCAAGTAAGGTTTACACCAAGACGACGGAAGATAGTCTCATCCTTTGGAGAGAGGATAACCGTAGAGTGAACCTCACAGCCACGAAGCTCAGAAAGCTTCTCCATAGCGTTTCTCGCATTTATGTCTGTAAGAGCGCAGATAGAAAGTGCTACGAGAACTTCCTCAGTATGGAGGCGTGGATTGGTGTGTCCAAGCTGCTTAGTCTCAAGTTCGCAGACAGGCTCTATGACCATAGGAGAGATGAGATTGACAGCATCTGGAATACCTGCAAGATGCTTCAAAGCGTTGAGAAGCATGGCAGAAGAAGGACCAAGAAGGTCTGAAGTCTTTCCGCAAACGATGTGTCCGTCAGGAAGTTGGATGGCTGCTGCCGGAAGACCTTCTGTCTCCTCAGAACGCTTGCATGCTGCTGCTACTACAGGACGGTCTTGTGGCGAAATGCCTGCCTGATTCATAAGAATCTCAATCTTGTCAACCTGTTCGTGACCGGCATTTCCCTTGCGTTCTTCAACGAGGGTCTTGTAGTAACGACGGACAATCTCGTCTTTACCTGCCTGGCATGTTACGAGGTCGTCAACGATACAGTTTCCTGCCATGTTCACACCCATGTCTGTAGGTGACTTGTAAGGACTCTTGCCGAGAATCTGCTCCATCATCGCGTTGAGGACAGGGAATATCTCTACATCGCGGTTGTAGTTGATGGTTGTCTTACCGTAAGCCTCAAGATGGAATGGGTCGATCATGTTCATGTCGTTGAGGTCGGCTGTGGCAGCTTCGTAAGCAAGGTTTACCGGATGCTTGAGAGGGATGTTCCAGATAGGGAAAGTCTCAAACTTCGCGTAACCAGCCTTTACGCCGCGCTTGTTCTCGTGGTAAAGCTGAGAAAGGCATGTAGCCATCTTACCACTACCAGGGCCAGGAGCTGTGACAACAACAAGCTGACGAGAGGTCTCTACGAATTCATTTTTGCCATAACCTTCCTCGCTGACTATCTTGTTGATGTTGTGAGGATAGCCGTCGATAGGGTAGTGGCGATAAACCTTAAGGCCAAGAGTCTCAAGCTTCTGCTGGTAAGTTATGGCGTTAGGCTGACCTGTAAAACGAGTAAGCACAACGCTACTCACATAAAGACCGTAGCCACGGAAGGCATCGATGAGACGGAGAACATCCATGTCGTAAGTGATGCCTAGGTCGCCGCGAACCTTGTTCTTTTCGATGTCAGCGGCATTAATCGCAATGATCACTTCTGCGTCGTCCTTCATCTTTGTGAGCATTCTGATCTTTGAATCAGGCTCGAAACCAGGGAGAACGCGAGAGGCATGGAAATCATCGAAGAGTTTACCGCCAAACTCTAAGTAAAGCTTACCGCCGAACTGGGCAATGCGCTCTTTGATATGCTGCGATTGCGTACGAATGTAAGCGTCGTTATCAAATCCTTTAATCATATAGCCCCCCCTCTAACTTTATTCTACAACGACGAGAACTGTATTCTCTTTTACTGCGTCGCCAGCGTTGACCTCGATAGCAGTCACCTTTCCGCTGCAAACAGCTTCAAGGTTATTATTCATCTTCATTGCTTCAAGCACAACAACTGTCTGTCCTTCTTTTACTTCGTCGCCAACCTTTACCTTAACTTCTGTTACTGTTCCTGGCAGTGGAGCCTTTACATTGCCGCTGCCGGCAGCGAGTTGAATCTTTGGAGCCTCTACCTTCACGGCAGCTTTCATCTCCTTTTTAGAGATAGTTGACTCTGCAGCATAAGGATTACACTGGCGAGTCCAACTAGTTTGCTTTGGATTAATTGTAATAGACATTTTTGTTTTGTTTTTGCGTTATTATCCTATTTGAAGATTATTTACTTTCAAGTATTGGTTGCTCGGGCAGTAAGCGCAGAAAATTCCCAAACTGTTTATTCCCACTTTTGTAGGGCGAAGATTTCTGAGCCACATTATAATATAAACGGCCAGGAAATCCTCGCCCTACGTCATGAGGATAAAGTATAATTACCTTTTTATTCCCGCTAAGGGAGTAGTAGGGCTTTTATTACATAGGAATGTTTCCGTGCTTCTTCTCAGGAAGAGAATCACGCTTAGTAGCAAGCTGAGCGAGAGCCTTGCAGATGCGGAAACGAGTGTTGCGAGGTTCGATTACGTCGTCGATGTAACCGTACTTAGCAGCCTGGTATGGATTTGCGAAGAGGTCAGAGTATTCCTGCTCCTTCTCTGCGAGGAATGCCTTAACGTCTTCTCCAGCCTCCTTCTTAGCCTTAGCCTCACGAGCAGAGAGAACGGCAACAGCACCTGCTGCACCCATAACAGCGATTTCAGCTGATGGCCAAGCGTAGTTGAGGTCTGTGCGGAGCTGCTTACAGCCCATCACGATGTGTGAACCACCGTAAGACTTGCGGAGAGTAACTTTTACCTTAGGTACAGTAGCCTCACCATAAGCGTAGAGAAGCTTAGCACCATGCTGGATAACAGCGTTGTACTCCTGACCTGTACCTGGAAGGAAGCCTGGTACGTCAACGAGAGATACGATTGGAATATTGAATGCGTCGCAGAAACGAACGAAACGAGCACCCTTACGAGAAGCGTTTACGTCGAGTACACCTGCGTAAGCAGAAGGCTGGTTAGCTACGATACCAACAGACTGACCGTTGAAACGAGCGAAACCAACGATGATGTTCTTAGCGAACTTAGGCTGAACCTCGAAGAACTCGCCGTTATCAACAACTTCGCCGATAACCTTATACATATCGTAAGCTGCGTTAGGGTTCTCAGGCATGATCTCGTTGAGAACGTCAGAAACGCGGTCAACTGGGTCTGTGCAAGCTACGCGTGGAGCCTCCTCCATATTGTTAGAAGGGATATAGCTAACGAGAGTGCGAATCATCTGGAGACCTTCCTCCTCAGTCTTAGCTGTGAAGTGAGTAACACCAGACTTAGAAGCGTGAACAGAAGCACCACCGAGGCTTTCCTGGTCAACAACCTCACCTGTAACTGTCTTAACAACAGCAGGACCTGTAAGGAACATGTAAGAAGTGCCTTCCATCATGAGAGTGAAGTCCTGAAGAGCAGGAGAATAGACAGCACCACCGGCGCAAGGACCGTAGATAGCTGCAATCTGAGGAACAACACCAGAAGCGAGGATGTTGCGCTCGAAGATCTCAGCGTAGCCAGCGAGGGCGTTGATACCTTCCTGAATACGAGCACCACCTGAGTCGTTGATACCGATACATGGAGCACCCATCTTCATAGCCATATCCATAACCTTGCAGATCTTCTGAGCCATAGTCTCAGAGAGAGAACCGCCGTTTACGGTGAAGTCCTGAGCATAAACATAAACGAGACGGCCGTCGATAGTACCGCTACCAACAACAACGCCATCACCGAGAGTCTGCTTCTTCTCCATGCCGAAGTTTGTACAACGGTGGAGCTTGAACATGTCAAACTCTTCGAAACTACCCTCGTCGAGGAGCATATCGATACGCTCGCGAGCAGTATATTTGCCGCGTGCATGCTGCTTTTCAATAGCCTTTTCGCCACCACCAAGTTCGGCAACAGCGCGCTTTTCAATCAAAGCCTTGATTTTGTCTAACTGTGACATATTTAGTTTATTTACGATTTACGGATTTACGATTTACAATTTATCCCACAACTGTAATATAGTTCTCCCTCCCATAAGGGGGAGGGCTGGGGTGGGGCTTCTAGTGTTCGCAGAGCTCTGTAAGGATACCGCAAGTTGATTTTGGGTGAAGGAATGCGATGTTGAGGTTTTCAGCACCCTTGCGTGGAGCCTTGTCGATGAGGCGGATTTCCTTGCCTTCGCAGAATGCGAGAGCTTCAGCAACGCCATCTTCTACGCAGAAAGCAACGTGGTGAACACCCTTGTTGCCCTTATCAAGCCACTTCTGAATAGTAGAGTCTGGTGATGTTGGCTCGAGGAGTTCGAGTTTTACTTCGCCGCACTTAAGGAAGGCTGTCTTAACCTTCTGGTCAGCAACTTCTTCTACTGCGTAGCACTCAAGTCCGAGTACTTCCTTGAAATAAGGGAGAGCTTCCTCAATGCTCTGAACAGCAATACCGAGGTGCTCGATGTGTGAGATTTTCATTATGGTTTTAAGTTTATGGTTTTAAGTTTATGGTTTTTTGTTTCTGGTTTATGGTTTTTCGTTTATTGTTCGCCTTCAGGCTTGATGGCTTTCAATATAACACTTGTGGCACCCATTGTGAAAAGGGTGCCATCGCTGATGATTCTCTTTTCTCTGTCGCCGAGAATCTCATCTCCGACGAAGGTACCTGTGTAGCTTGGTCCGTCGGAAAGTATGAATTTCAGATTACCATTCTTATCGCGAGAGATGTCGATATTGCAATGGCAATGGTCTATGCTTGGGTCGGAAGTCTCAATAGGCACAGTAGTCTTTGCGCCTTTGCAGTACTTTCCTATTATGTTATTGCCCATGCGGAGGGGTAGAAGCTGCTTGAAATGAAACTGGTTCTCGATGACAAGAAGATGTGCCACAGCCTCTTCCTTCTGCTTCATCACGCCGATGCGAATGCCAAACTGATGACTACATTGCGGACATTGGAAGACAAGCTTCTGACCTTCAGCGTATTTCGTTTCGTCGAAGGTTATCTTGTTGTCACATTTCGGGCAGCGCAGTCTTTTCATTATATCTTCTTTATCCAGGCAATTTTAAACTTCTCGTTGTCCTGATGCTTAGCTATTTCTGCCTTAGCATCTTTAGTGTGTGCGTATGTTCCGTAAACAACCATTGGCGACTTTTCGCCATCGATAGTTGCGGCAACGCCTTCCTTTGCCAGCTCTTCTACGTACATCTTTGCGCCATCCATGCTGATTCCGGCAGCAAGGACGATTGTGTACTTTGCGTTTTCGGCCATTGGAGCCTTAGGCAGCTCAGGCTTCTTAGCTACAACCTTCTTTACTGGAGCAGGAGCTTTCTTCTCAACTACAGGAGCTGACGCTTCAGTCTTCCAAGGCATTACAGAAGCCAACTCTATGTTTCCGAATGAGTTAGCTGCATACTTCATAGGAATGACGGAAAGAACCGCGAGTGCAAGTACAGCGGCTGCTGTTGCGCATTTGCGAATGGTAGAACGCTTGATAGTAATAACGATTGGTTCGTCGTTCTCTTTAGCGAAGATGCTGTTCTTCTTTTCCTCTGAAGGCTTGAAAGAAGGCTTGAGAATAGCGTTGACCTTAGTTTCGTCGCTGTTCTGAGCAGCTATGATAGACTCGAGTGTTTTTATTTCGAGAGCATCAATGGCATAGATAGAAGGACTCAGAATGCCAGAAGCATGAGGCGTGAAATCATATTCTCCATTTTCAAAAGCCAATACGCCGATTCCCTTGAAGTCGAAGGAACCGTTCTCGTAGAGCTGTGCCTTAATATCCTCAACCTCTCGCTTTATCTCGTTCTCTGCATCAGGATATGACATTTGGTAAGTGTCGATGTAAGACTGTACGAGAAGAGAATCGTTGATGTTTACCCTTGGGTTGAATCCGAGGGTACGAGAAGGCGGGAGAAAGAGGTTTTCTATATTGTCGAATCTTGCTGAGAGAGAGTTCGCCATGAAGCATCCGAAATCAGGCACGATCACGGAATTCTCGCTCAGCAGGAGGCTTTCAATATGTTTTACTATCTTCATATAGAGTCTGTTACAGTAGTTTAAGTCTTTCCTTGTGTAATGTCTTACACAGTAATATCTTTATACAAATCGCTGCAAAGTTATAAAAAAAAGATAGAATACAAACAAAAAACAAGAAATATTTACTTTTTTCTTAATATATCAAAGAATAATCAATAGCGGTTATGCTTTTTTACGACAAATTCTTAACTGTCCACTTCCTGGAAGTCAACATATTCTCCTTCGTCGTCTTTGAAGATTTGCTTATGGGAAGAAGAACCTCTTCCCTGATTATTTCCGCCTCCTTGATAATTGCCGCTTCCCTGATAGTTGCCACTACCTTGCGATTTACCACTGGCGCCTTGACTGGTGTTAGTGAAGCCACCATACCATTTTCCCTTTTTATTGCCATTGATCACATTCCATGCCTTCAATATTATTCCGCCGATGAGGAGAATAGGAAGAAGGATGACAAGCAATATGAGAAAGCCGAAGAATTGAAACATAGCATTAAATTTTTTTTACTCTTGTGAGAGATCATATACCATTTGACGATAGACACGATAAACGTGATACCTCGATATATATCCAATTAGCGTGCCATCCGGTTCGCAGACCGGTAATTGGTGGGCATGAGTCTCGTCAAGAAGCTTCATGACGGCTTCCATCGGGTCGTTTATTCCGATGACGGCTGCCGGTTGTGACATGAGCTGTCTTACGGTGAAATGATGGTAAAGTTCTGTGCGGAAAACGATGTGGCGCAGTTTCATCATGTCTATTTCGCCAAGCAGATGACCGGCGTCGTCCAATACGGGAAGAACATTCTTGTTGGAACGGCTAAGGTACTTTACCAGTCGTCCGAGTTCCACGTCTGGTTTTACCGAGTCGTTGTAATGCTCTATCACGTTCTGGATGTTCATCAGCGTAAGCACAGCCTGATCCGTATGATGGGTGAGAAGCTTGCCTTCCCTTGCCAGACGAACGGCATAGATAGAGTGTGGCTCGAAGATGTTTATCGTAAGATAAGAGCTTATGGCAACGATCATCAGCGGAACAAACATGTTGTAGCCTCCAGTGATCTCGGCAATCAGGAAGATTCCCGTCAGAGGAGCATGCATCACGCCAGCCATTACCGCTGCCATGCCCAGAAGAGTGAAGTCTTTCTCCGGCAGAACCATACCCATGTTGTATGTGTTCCAGGTATGGGCAAAGAGGAATCCCGAGAATGCTCCGATGAAGAGTGAAGGAGCGAATGTTCCACCGCAGCCGCCACCGCCATTTGTGGCAGAAGTGGCAAAGACCTTCGTCAGAACGACCATAGCTACGTAAAGCAACAGCAGATCAGATTTTCCGGCGAAGAAAGACGTGTCGAGTATCTTGTCCCAGTCTGCCTGTGTGGTTCCGTTGAGCAGGATGTTTATGCTCGTGTAGCCTTCTCCGTAAAGAGAAGGGAAGAGCATGATGAGCGAAGAGAGAACGAGAGCGCCTACACACCATTTCAGGTAGAAGTGCTCTTTCAGCTTAGAGAATATGCCTTCTGTGAAAGCCATGGCTCTCATGAAGTAGAGACTGATAAGTCCGCAGAAAGCTCCGAGCAGAAGGACGAAAGGTATTCTGTTTACGTCCATGCTGCTGTCCAGCGTGAAATGGAACAGCGAGTCGCTTCCCATAAAGATGTAGGTGAAGCAGGTGGCTGTTACGGAAGCAATCAGGATAGGCAGAAGGGCCACCATCGTGAGGTCGATCATCAGAACCTCAAGCGTAAAGACGAGTCCTGCCATTGGAGCCTTGAACACACCTGCTATTGCGGCAGATGCTCCACAGCCCACAAGCACCATGAGCGTCTTATTGTCCAGTCCGAAGGCTCTTCCCAGGTTACTTCCTATGGCGGAACCGGTAAGCACGATAGGTGCCTCAGCTCCTACGGAACCACCACAGCCGATTGTTATGGCAGAGGCAACGACGGAAGACCAGCAGTTGTGCATCTTCAGTCGGCTCTTGCTTCGGCTTATGGCATAGAGTATTCGCGTTATTCCGTGAGAGATGTTGTCTCTTACGACGTAACGCACAAAGAGGGCTGTCACCAGGATACCTATTGCCGGATAGAGCAGGTAAAGCCAGTTGAATGTAGTGGCGTCAAAGTTCTGAGTAAGAAGCAGTTGCACTCGATGGATAATCCAGTGCAACACGTATCCTGCCACAGCTGCAAAGAAGCCTACGAAGAGACTTAATATCATCAGCAGTCTGCGCTCAGAGATCTTTTCCTTTATTACTTTTATATTCACTAAGTATTATTGTTTTTTTTATCTTATAATCTCCACCTCGCCATTCTTTCTCAGGCGGATGATGCTTGAAGGCTGCGCTTTGGTCTTGTCGCCACGACGGAAAGAGCAGACGTAGTCAACGGAGTCGATGATCTCTTGCGAGATCTCCTTGAATGTGCGAGCAGAAGGTTCTCCGCTAATGTTTGCGCTTGTTGAGACTATCGGCTTCTGGAAACGATAGCAGAGCTGCTTTGAGAATTCCTCTCTCGTTATTCTCAGACCTACGCTTCCGTCCTCTGCCAGGAGGTTTGGCGCAAGTCCTGTAGCTCCATCAAGGATTACGGTTGTAGGCTTTGTGGCAAGTTCCATGACGTCCCAAGCCACGTCTGGCACGTCTCTGACGTATCGCTGTATGCGCGAGTCGCTGTCCACGAGGCATATCAGAGCCTTAGAATCTTCGCGCTGTTTTATCTTATACACTTTCTCTACAGCCTCAGGATTAGTGGCGTCGCAGCCAATGCCCCAGATTGTGTCGGTAGGGTAGAGTATTACTCCGCCTTCTCGCAACACCTTTACTGCGTTTTCTATGTCAATAGTGCAATTCATTCTGTATATTCTTTTATAATATAATAACCACTAATACGAAGAAACGCAAGAGTATCTCCCCTTGCGTTCTTCGTGGTATATTAATTTATAATGTGTTTCTATTCTTCAGTTTCCTTAGTTCCTTCGGCGATTGAATCGTTTGTAAGCTCCTTCTGCTCCTTTGAGTAGTAATGATAGCTATCATAGGTGTTGCGCGATTGTCTGGTAAGACGGATATAGCCCAAGTCCCATCCGCTTCTTGCGTTCTGAAGATAACCTGAGAGCTGACCGCTACTGAGTGTATAATCTGCAATAACTACACGCTCACCATCGGGGTAGTTTATGTAGATACAACCATTGTTTACTGACCAGTCGAAATCACTATAGAAATAGTCATTATCATATTCTGTACCAGTTCCGTGCTTTGAGAAACCGTCTTGTCTGAAATGGAAATCTACATAAATGCGATCTCTGTTAGTTTGAACCTGTCCGCGCCAGGTACCTTCAAGATCGAATGCTATCTCGTGATCTTCGTCGCATGAAGTGAGCGAAAAAGCCATCAGAGATAAGAGGGCGATTGTTAGAAGTGATGTGATTTTCTTCATAATTGTAGGTGGTTTGATTGATGATTTTGATGTTTTCGGGGGCAAAAGTAATACTTTTTTATACTTTTTACAAATTTTTATTAACTTTTTTTTAACTTTGCGCCAAAATCATAACCTTATTTTATAAATGGAACACACTAAATGTCTCATTATAGGTAGCGGTCCTGCGGGATATACAGCTGCCATATATGCTTCAAGAGCTAATCTGAAGCCCATAGAATATTGCGGTCTTCAGACTGGCGGACAGCTTACTCAAACCACAACCGTTGAGAACTTCCCTGGTTATCCTGACGGCGTGGATGCCAACATGATGATGATGGACATACGCCAGCAGGCAGAAAATTTCGGTGCCGACATTCGTGATGGCATCGTTACGAAGGTTGATTTCTCTAAGCGTCCTTACATTATTACTATAGATAATGGCGACGAGATTGAGGCTGAAACCGTAATCATTGCTACGGGTGCTTCGGCTAAGTATCTCGGACTTCCTGACGAAGAGCGATTCAAGGGACTCGGCGTAAGTGCTTGTGCCACTTGCGATGGCTTCTTCTATCGTAAGAAGACCGTTGCCGTTGTAGGCGGTGGCGATACTGCTTGCGAGGATGCTCTCTATCTCTCTGGTCTTGCCAAGAAGGTTTATCTCGTTGTTCGCAAGCCTTTCCTCCGCGCATCAAAGGTTATGCAGGATCGTGTGATGGCAACAGAGAATATCGAGGTACTCTTTGAGCATAACACTCTCGGGCTGAATGGCGACGGAAAGGTTGGCGTTCAGGGAGCTCGTCTCGTTAAGCGCAAGGGCGAAGCTGATGAAGAGGAAGTGAACATCGACATCGACGGATTCTTCCTTGCCATCGGTCATAATCCTAACACGGAGATCTTCCGCGAATGGCTCGACGTTGACAACATGGGCTACTTCAAGACCATCGACGGAACGCCTAAGACAAAGATTCCTGGAGTCTATGTTGCTGGCGATTGCGCAGACCCAGTCTATCGTCAGGCTATCGTAGCTGCAGGCTCTGGCTGCAAGGCTGCCCTTGAGGCAGAACGCTTCCTACTGGAAAACTAACTGGCAAATAATTAATAATTTATAACTAATAACTAACTATTATGTCACCTGTACAAACATCTAAAATGACAAACTGGCGCTGGTGGATTTGTGGCCTTCTCTTTGTGGCTACAACAGTTAACTACCTCGACCGTCAGGTACTTTCGCTCACAGCGAAGGAGTTTATCTACCCAGACTTCCACTGGAACGATAACGACTATGGTACAATTACCGCTTACTTCTCTATCTTCTATGCTGTCTGCATGCTTTTCGCAGGTAAGTTCGTTGACTGGATGGGCACAAAGAAGGGTTATCTCTGGGCTATCGGCGTTTGGAGCTTCGGCGCATGTATCCACGCTGGAACTGCCGTAGCTACTCAGTATATTGAAGGCATTGAGAGCATGGAGGCTATGCAGGCTCTCGAAGACGGTTCTGCTGCTGCTCTTGCTGTTGCTTCTACTGGCGTTTGGCTCTTCCTTGTTTGCCGCGCTATCCTCGGTCTTGGTGAGGCAGGCAACTTCCCTGCTGCTATCAAGGTGACAGCAGAATACTTCCCAAAGAAGGACCGCGCTTTCGCTACTTCTATCTTCAACGCTGGTGCATCTGTAGGTGCTCTCGCTGCTCCACTCATCATCCCACCATTGGCAGCTGCTTTCGGATGGGAAATGGCGTTCATTATCATCGGTGTACTCGGTTTCATCTGGATGGGATTCTATGTTAAGTGGTACGATAAACCTGAGATGTCTTCACACGTTAACGAGGCTGAGCTTGTTTACATCAACCAGGATGAAGAGGAAGAGGCTACAGCTGTTAAGGAAGAAGTGAAGGAAGAGAAGCAGATGTCTTTCGCTCAGGCATTCGGCTATCGTCAGACATGGGCATTCATCGTTGGTAAGTTCTTTACTGATGGTGTTTGGTGGTTCTTCCTCTTCTGGGCTCCAGGCTACTTCCAGGACGTTTACGGCTACAAGGCTTCTTCTGGCACAGGTATGCTCCTCATCATGACTCTCTATGCTATCGTGACATTCCTCTCTATCTACATCTGTAAGCTCCCAACTTACTTCGTAGAGAAGCGCGGCATGAACCCTTATGCTGGTCGTATGCTTGCCATGATGCTCATCGCTTTCATGCCTCTCGTTTGCGTTGCTGCACAGCCAATGGGCGACTACTCAGCATGGTGGCCAGCAATCATCATCGGTATCGTAGGAGCAGGTCACCAGGCTTGGTCTGCTAACCTCTTCTCTACAATCGGCGATATGTTCCCTAAGTCTGCCATTGCTACTATCACAGGTATCGGCGGTATGGCTGGTGGTGTAGGTTCATTCCTCATCAACAAGGGCTCAGGTATGCTCTTCACTTTCTCAGAGGAGCAGGGCGAGGCATTCCAGTTCCTCGGCTTCGAAGGTAAGCCTGCTGGCTACATGATCGTATTCTGCATCTGTGCCGTTGCTTATCTCCTCGCTTGGGTTCTCATGAAGACTCTCGTGCCTAAGTATAAGCCAATTATTCTTGATTAATTGTTAAAATCGATAATTCGGGAAATCGAATAATCGAATCGCCGGAAAATCGAATCATTGAATCTTCAAGAAATCGATTATCCGAAAAATCGAATCATCGAAAACTCGAAAAAATCAATAACCAATAATTTGTAGGGCGAGGATTTCCGAGCCGTGTTCGCCGCATAACGGTGGATTACGGCGGCTCAGAAATCCTCGCCCTACAAGCATAAAGACGAAACACCACACTATGAAAAATCTATTTCTCCTTTCACTCCTATTTACAACTCTCGGCTCTTACGCACAGAACGGTTTCGTGCGTGGTGGCGACATCAGTTGGGTTACTGAGACGGAAGACAATGGCAAGTGGCAGTATGTTGACACGGTCGGACAGCCAACGGAAGCTTTCGCGCTTATGAAGCAATTGGACATGAATGCCATCCGTCTGCGAGTATGGGTTAATCCGAAGCCATCTCGCAACGGTAAGACTTACAACGATGTTGCCGATGTCGTAAAGAAAGCCGTTCGCGCCAAGGAGGCTGGCATGCAGGTGATGATAGACTTTCATTACAGCAACTGGTGGGCAGATCCGGGCAAGCAGAATGTTCCGAAAGAATGGCATGAGGCTGCCCGCAAACATTCGGATTCTATATCTGTGATTTGCGATAGTGTTCGTCAGCATACATTGGAAACTCTCATGGCGCTGAAGAATGCTGGCGTTACTCCTCGTTGGGTGCAGATAGGCAATGAGACACCTAACGGCTTCATGCATCCCTATGGTGTTGCCAGCAAGCATCCTGATTGGTTTGCTATGCTTTTCAAGGCTGGTTACGAAGCAGCCAAGGAGGTGTTTCCTCGCACAATATGCATCTGCCATATAGACAACGGCTACAACCTCGGTCGCACCACATTTATCCTCGACATACTCCGTCGCTACAACGTACCTTTCGACATGCTCGGCTGGTCACTCTATCCTGCCATGAACTGGGTGTCTCGTGAGGTTGATCCTAATTGGCAGAAGAAGTGCGATCAATGTATTGCCAATGCCGACGCCATCTATGAGATGTACGGCAAGGAGTCTATGCTCGTAGAGGTGGGAATGCCAGATGAGGACGAGAACATCGGTGCCGACTGCATTAACTATCTCTTCCGTAATGCCGGAAAACACCTTCACGGCTTGATATGGTGGGAACCCCTCACAACGCCCGACGCAGGCTATTCCATGGGAGCTATGAAGAAGGCTGGCGAGGGAAAATGTACGCCAAACAAAGCGCTAAGGGCGTTTAAAGCCCCCTAACCCCAAAGGGAACTTTTAAGGGGCCTACGGAGGTGTCCTGCCCACACGCCACCACCCGCCGCATTGGAAACGATGCCCCATGGCATCGTTAAACCGCCGCAATGGAAACGATGCCCCATGGCATCGTTAAACCGCCGCAACACAAATATTCCCCCTTAAAGAAGCCATGGGGCTTCTTTTCCAAACCGCCGCAAAAAACTAATCTGAACAATAAAAGCCCCATGCCAATAACTGACATGGGACTTTCTCATTTACATTACCCCCTAAACCTTTACCACCCGCAAGTCATTTTACTCCCCTCCCTATAAGGGAGGGGCTGGGGGTGGGTCCGTGGGCCGTGGGTCCATCGGTCCGTAGGCTTACACCGAATACTGCGTCTGCTCCTTGAACTTCACGGCCTGCGCGATCTGTGCGTTGGAGAGGCGACCGGTGGCGCGAGCCTTGAGCTGGAGGGACTTGATCTTGTCTGGTGTAGCGTCCTCTGGCTTCTCCGTGCCCTTGCAATGGCATGAGAGGTAGAAGATGGCGAGGTCGTCCAGCTTCACCTTCTTGCCTGCGAGAATCTGCTCCTTCACACAAGCGATGAGTGCCTTGAGCACACCGAAGATCTGTGCCTCAGAGAAACCGCAGTTATGCTCTGCCATGTGCTTAGCCATAGCCACGAGATCGAGCGTCTCGTCAGCCTTTACGCGAATAAACCACTTACCTGCTACGCCCTCGAGCGTGCTCTTTGACTGATACTTTTCGTAGCGAATCATTTTTTAACTCCTTTCTTTTTTAAACCCTGGTTCTGTTGTCTGTTTTTGTGAACCAAGAAATGTTAGACAATAGCGTGTTGAGTGAAACGTTCATCCTCTGCAGCGGCGTGCGTAACTCTCTCATTTTCACAGTGCAAAGGTACGAAAATTTTCTGAATTACGCAAATATTTCGGGCATTATTTTTCGTGTAGGAACGCACTTTTTTCGGTGATTTAGAATGTGTAACTTAACTTTCCTACTCATGCAAACGGGCTGAATGCCCAGTAAGCTTTAAGCCCAATGGCAAAGCGAAGCGTCGCCTTGGGTATTGTGGTTCGTTTGTGGGTAATGCGCCCTGAAGGGGCAAAAGCATTAATCTCCATACCAAGGGCTTTTGCCTTTTCAAGGCGTTCGTACTTCGAATATCTAATACCCAAGGCGTTGCCATTGGGCTGAAAGCTTTTTGGCCTTTCAGGCCGCCCTATAAAAAAGGGTGGGAAAGTTTAGTGAGTAAGAAACCGTAATAAAAAAACATCCCTATAGGAACAAAAAAATATTCCTTAGGAAAACGAGTTGTAATCCTAAGGAATAATTGTTGTTATTTAGGGGGCAATCACATCCGCGATGTCTGTGTTCGGCTCGTACTTCTCCATGATGTCCATAACGATGTAGTTACGGTGACCGCTTTCCCTCATCCTTTGGCTCCACTTCTGGTATTCGCCGCTGTCGGGGTAAACGACGATGGTGCGGTTCATGAGCGGACGGAGCTTCTGCTGCTGTAGGTTGCCGCATCCGCCCGTTGCAAGCCAGAGGTACTGAGGGTAATGGCAAGCGCAGATGAGGGCTGTCTTCTCGCTCTCAACGAGGCAGACTGTCTTGTCAGGATAGCGTGGCAGCAGATGGAGACCGAAGAGCACCTTTTCCGTTTGCTCAAGCTGCGGACCCTTCTTTGCTTTCTCGCAGATTGAGCGCATGGAGTTGCCCCAACCTTGTACCCTGTGGCCATCTTCATGGTATGCCATCAGCTTAGCGTCATGCACCCGCTGCTGCTCGTCTATCATCCAGAACACAACAGCCTTGCCACGATTGATGCCATTGACAAAAACATCCTTCTCCTTTGCCCCGACGTAATACTCCCTGAGCACTCTGCGTTTCAGTTCATCGTCGTAAGGCAGCTGCATGAACCATCGGCTGAAAGTGCTCTCGCGCTCGGCTGCTCGCTCAGCCCATACCAAAGGGAAGAACTCCGTCTGGTGGTACTCGTCTTGTAGGGCGAATATTTGTGAGCCGTAACTTAGCGCGAAACGGCTCGGAAATCCTCGCCCTACATTTGCGGAATCGCGGCTCAGTAAACTTCGCCCTACATTTGCAGAATCGCGGCTCAGTAAACTTCGCCCTACATTTGCAGAATCGCGGCTCGGAAATCCTCGCCCTACATTGTTTTGCCATGAATTTTGTCCGTTTTCAGGTCGCAGTTCGGGATGATCGCGGAAGAGTTCTCGAGGAGGGTAGTGGTAGCCGCAGCGGTTGGCGTGGTCGCAGATGCCGCAGTCGTCAGCAAGCTCCTTTCCTGTCTCTTCGTCCACGTAGCGTCGGAAGCATTTTCTTATCGCCACAGTTCGGACAAGTGTGTTTCCGTCCTCTTCTTGGTAGGTGGAAACGATTACTATCAGTTTTATTATACATTGTATCGGATTATAGTTTAGTGTATCAGAGTGTATCATTTCCGAAGTGATACAAATAACGTCTTAACATACTATATTACAGAGAGTTAGGATGTATCAAACCAGATACAAGCAAGTACTTGGTGATACAAATACTGTATCACGCCTGATACACTCTAACTAACTGTATATTAATAAATTAAATATCATTTTGTATCAAAAATCGGAATGATACACTTACGATACAAGGGTGTTACTTCTGCTGTGTATTACCGCTGTTGCCCTTTCCACCGCGACTAAGGTTGTGCTCCTTTGCCGTACGTTGAACAGTGCCAAGACTCGTTCCGAGCTTGTCGGCAATCTCACGATAGGACAGACCGTTATGCTGCTTGAGTTCCTTGATGATGTCGCGCTCAAGTTCTGCTTTCTCGTCACGGCTGCGAGGAAGATGGATGCGCTCTTCCTCAAACTCGCCATACTCAAAGTGAAGATAACCATCGCTCATCTTAAGAGTAAGCTCCTGGACGTTTTGGAAGTCAAGCTCGATAGGGAAAGAGCGATACTTGAGCTGAATGATGTAACGCTTGTCGCTACCAAGCTTAGACTTGTTCAGACCGACTACGTTGTCTGCAAGGTTAGAGAGAATCTTGCTGCCGGCAAGGTCGTTCAGTGAGAGAGGGTCTGAAGGCTTACGCTTAGGCACATGGGCAAGGATGAGCATTGACCAGTTGTGTGACATGCGCAAGCTGATGAGACGGAGCATAACGTTGCCGGCTTCTCCACCTTCCTTTGAATTGATGCAGAGGTTGGTGAGGTTGTCGATGATGATGATTTCCGTGCCATACTTAAGAGCAAGCATCTCGATCTCACTTAGGATGCAGCTCTGGTCGGTAACATCGTGCATAAGCGTGTAGTCGATGTTGGCAATGAAGAGCGTGTCAGGAATCTGCTTCTCCGGGAACTTCTTCGCCAACTGCTGCTGACTGAGTTCAAAGTTCACGAAAAGCACCTTCTTACCTGTTTCTGCAACATCAATAGCCATCTGCATAGCCATTGTTGACTTGCCGAGACCTGTGTCTCCGAAGAGGATGGTAGTCTCGTGTTCCACAAGGATGTGCTTAACAAGTTCCGTAGGCTGCTCCATCTTCAGACCATCCTTTACAAAACTTGCAAAACTCTCCACGCGAATGAAGCTTATAGGCTTCTTCGCAGCTTCCTCAGCAGCCTTAGCCACTGCATTGTCAAGACTCTCTTGCATCAGATGATTGCGATAACCTTCAGCGAGAGGTGAATTACTTTGGAGAATGTCGCTAACGACTTCTCCGATGTGGCGAGGAGCATTCATGTTTTCTGCGCCTGCCACTTGTTTCTTTGAGATTTCCATTTCTTATTTTATTTTTATGGAAATAGACAATAGTGGGAATTATAGACCCCGGCCGCAGATTAATCCCTTAATCCTCATATAAGCACACTGAAGGTCTGTTACGGAGTTGTACCTTCTCCGCCACGCCCGCTGGCGAATTTGTTGCTTTCTTACAATACGCGCGGAATCCTGTGAAAGGTTTACCTTTGCGTATTGCTAGAATAATATTTTGCTGCAAAAATACATGTCATAAATATTCCTCAGTGGTTAAAAAAAACAAAAGGAGATATTTTTGTCTTTTCGGTGCAAAGGAATTGATTTTGAGTGAAGTTTGAAAGAAATATATTTATGTTTCTTGAAGACGTGTTGCAAGTGGTTGATATTCATGTTGTTAGATGCAAAGTGAATTGCGTGAATACATAAAAGTTTTCAATGGATTCACAATGAAATCACAACTGATTCATTGTAAAAGGTCAACTTTTTGCAAGAAAAATTTGGTAGAATAAATAAAAACACCTAACTTTGCGCCATAAAAAAGAACAACACTATGGCAATGAAGATTTCAAACATACCTGTTCTCGAAGGTAATGTAGCAAAGGAATTTGTCGCTATTGCATTGGAAAATGAAAGTAATCGTGGCTCTATCAATATGAGTAACGAATATCAGGAAATGCGAAAAATCTTAGCTAATGCAGACTTCTCATAATCAGGTATGGCATATTTGGCAGACAACTGTAGATTGGCTTCTCTTGCAAGCAGAATAAATTCAGACAACTATCATTTCTCTTGTGGCAATGAAGATCTTGATGATTTTTTCAAGAACGACTCCATCGCCTACGAGAGTCAGATGATGGGTAAGTCGTATTGTTTCTATGATAAGGAGAAGCCTGAGCAGATTGTTGCCGCTTTTACCGTTTCAAATGCCAGCATACATAACCGTATGTTGACTAGTTCTGCGAAGAAAAATATGGTGCAGAATGTGGATAGAGAGAAAGCAAACATCAACTTCCCAGCTGTTCTTATAGGTCGTCTTGGCATAAGTGCTGCGTACCAAGGCAAAGGCATTGGCACGGAAGTTATGGACTTTATCAAGGTTTGGTTTTTAGAGCCTTCAAACAAGACGGCTTGCCGCTACCTTCTCGTTGATGCATACAATAATCCCGCTACGCTGAATTACTATCAGCGCAACGGGTTCAAGTTTATTTTCAATAATGTGCAGAGTGAGAAGAAGTATCGCCAGTTGGAGCATATAGAGGGAGAACTTCACACCCGACTAATGTACTTCGACCTAATCCTTGCAAAGGTGTTCTGATGTTTTCCGTTGTTTTATTTCAAGAGACGGAAATTCTGATTAAGTTTTTTCTCAAAGTTACTGTAAGCGTTTACGTTTTTCCCGCTGCAAGAAATTCCCACGCAAGGAGCAAGAAGTGAAGAGAAGGTATCTTTCGATGGACGAGAATGTATCGTAGTGTTATAGTTATTTCTCAGAACTGATACAAGAATATCGTTCTTTTTCGTTCTCATTTGCCCATCTGTATATTTACTTCTTTCTTCCACGAGTTCTTTCATGAGTGCAATTGCATTAGCTTTCTTCTTGTCTATCGTGTTGCCGAGAAAGCAATTAAATGCAGATTTAGGCGCTTTGTTTACGGCATCTTCTATATTGAAAGAACCATTTTGTGTTGAAGGTTTCGGATTATTCCAATAATCCATAATCCAGGACACAAGATCTTGGTCGTTCTCATCCTCTTCAAGAGTTTCATATATGCAGAGTCTTACATCTTCTATTATGTCTGCAAATTCCGCATTTTGGAGAACTACAAGCTCTGACTTTGCTTCTGTCATGCTGATGTCCATACTCGCTTGCAGAAACAGACGGACAAGTTCGGAGATTAAGGCTGCACATCTCTCACGATCTTCTTTCTCCTTTCCCGAGTAATCCTTTGACAAAGAATTGATGTTGGCGTAAAGTATATCTTTCACGTCTTTACGACAATCTGCTTGGCGTATATCGTCAAGAGCAAGGAGCACTTGCGTCACCACGTAATCTGTCGTGACTTCAACAAGACTCTGCATGTGTCGTTTCTGCACGCGCAATACAGAATCAGTGAACTTATAGAACGGACTATTTCTTTGATTTGAACTTGACATCCTTGAATTCTCCTTCCTCTTCTTCTATATTATCAAGCCAATGGACAAGATTGAAGCCATAACTTTCCAGTACTTTTTCTCCAATAATAAATTCGTGAAGGTTTTTGTCCATTATCTCTACGAGGCAAATTGCCTCTTTAGTCTTATACACACTAGCACCTTTATAGAAGCGAACCGTCATGCTATAGGAAGTGTCGCCGATGTAATCTATCATCTTTCTGAAATCCTTGATTGACTTTGATAGATTCAATCCTCTCTTAGAACTATTGGCTGTAAAACCGAACAAGCCTGTACCGTCTATTTTCTCACTTGTTTTGAGCATTTGCAGAAGCAGACGATTAGTAGGAGATTCTTCCTGAGCTTTATTGTCCAGTTCAAACTTCACGCTTTTAACGTAGATACCTCTCTTTCGGTTGCGCTCGATAACTTCCCACACCTCGCCTTTCTTGTACTTGGCAGATATTTCGGCACTAGTGGATAATTCACGAAAGAGCATATCCAGATATTCCTTAACCATGCGAGCTGGCGTTTCCCCTTTACTGCCAAATGCCGCGGAATTATTTTGTATGAAAATAAACTGATGTCCTTTTCTGTTGTCAATAAGCACTTTGCAATGAGGCTTTGAGATGATGTCTCTTGCCTCATCTTTCATCTCCTCATACACCTTCACCGTCTTCTCGTTATGAACAGCGATAAGGGAAATCTCCTCGTGTTCTATTATCACTTTTGCAAGGAGAGGATCGCCGGTATTGACCTTAACCATCTGAAGATTGCTATTGGTCTTCAAACGCTCGCCAAGTTTCTTGCGAAGGTATTCCTCGTCAACCTTCTCATGAGTATGCTTATCAAATAGGTCCTTAGAATCAGAAGGAACAAATTTGTATTTATATACGAAATATTCTGCCATTATGCTCTTTATCTTCTTCGAGTTCTTGTATTTGTATTTTTTGTTGGGGTGGTACGAGTGTTTGTTTTGTAGTTGTAGCCGTTTTCTTCACAATTTTCAATTGCGAGTTCATCGCCACACTTTGAAACACACAACAGATGCTCCCGTATCAAAGATAAACTTCATACGCAAGCCATTTACTTCACATGGAACTCTGTAAACTCCACCTGTCTTCTCCATCTGTATTACTGTCTGAGAGAATGATGCAAGTGAAACTAAAAGACAAATGAAAAGGAGTATTTTTCTCATAGTATAATTTTATTTTCTGCAAAGTTAACATTATCTTTTTAATCTCCAAAAGAATCAGAAGAAAAACGTTATTATTAATTGAAATTACTTGCTCTTTTCCTTGTGTATTTCCGGAAATTTTCGTAACTTTGCAATCTAAAACCAGAAGTCCCCTTAGCCCCAGAAGGGGGAGACTTTGAAGTGACTTCCTCGCTGAATTAATTAACCAATTGTTTAACCCCAATCCCCCGTAATACATATCCTTCCTCTCCATAAAAGGGGGAGGTTAAGAGGGGACTTAAAAAGAAAGGAAAGAGTATGAAAACACCTGACTTCCAGTTCGATTGGACCAAGTTCCTTATCGGACTTCTCTCAGCTCTCATGGGCGCTCTTACGGCATCAGCAGCCGTGGCTGCGATGTAACAGATTTGTAATCTGGCATGACAAAAAGCCTACTCTCTGAGATAGAGGGTAGGCTTTTATGAGTCTTAGGGATAGGTGTAATTTAGAATCGATATCCAACGGTAAACTGAAATACGCTATTCTTTCCGTTATCCGAAGAAGGAGCATCACTTAATAAACTTGTAAGGCCGATATTATATCTGGCATCTACTACAATATTACTGAACTCATAACTTGCACCTACCGGTAATGAAAGATCAAATGAATTATAAAGTTCCTTTGCATCAATAGAAACACTATAACCTTCTTTTGCTTTAAGATCAGCTGTAAGAAGAATAGAAGGTTGTATTCCAAGTTTTAATGCAAAGTTAGGAGCAACATAAGCGTTTACCATTAACGGAATGTTAAGATAATCGTTTGAAAGAGTTACATCGATTCTGTCTACTTTCTCTTTACATCCTTGCTGTGAATAGTAGAGTCCTCCAGAAAGTCCTATTACATCAGTAATCTGATAAAGAGCATCTGCGCCAGCGATGAAACCAACTTTGTAATCTGATTCAGAGTTTGTAACATTTGCAACTGTTATACCAACAGATGGTGTGAATCTAATACTTCCAACACTACTTTGTGCATAGATTGCTAAAGAGGCAAATGCCATGATAGTTGATAATAAAATCTTTTTCATTCTTGTTTTTTGCCTACTTGCTCCTTTCGGCCTTTGTCATTAGGTTAATTACACAGATAGCGTGGAGCAACTATGAAGACATAACGCTTCTGTTTGTTTACCGATAAGATTGTGCCAATCTGACGAATGACGGTGCAAAGTTACGATTATATTTTCTTTCTGCCAAATATTTCTGCGGAAAGTTGATGATTGAAGTTTGAATTAACAGCTGTGTGCGCTAACAGTATGTGAAATGCTTAGTCCCTCACAACCCTTGCCTCGCCATCAAACTGGCAGATCTTGGCGGCGAGGGTGTTGAGGTTGTGGAAGATGGAATAGTCGGTGGTGCTTGGTATGCCTTTTACTTCGCCAAGCTCTTCGGGATGCCAAGGGGCGAGGATGAGTAGGCGGCCTTGTGTGCAGGCTTCGAAGCGCGACTGCTCGGGCTTCCAATAACGACCGATGGGTTCTTTCTGCAAGTGAATGAGCGGATAGCCTTTCTCTATACAGCGGTTCTTTATGAGCAGCTCGCCTTTTGATATGCCGGGTGTCACTATTACCGTTGCTCCCTCCATGACCATACGCTTCCATTGGCGAGCCTCGTTGCGGAAGGCTTCGGTCTTTTCGTAAGGAATCGTGGTGATGAAGTCTGGGGAATATTGCCCTTCGCCATAGCCGGCATCTGTGCGCTCTTCATTCGTAAGCATACCGTAGCGTGCCTTTCTATGGCAGAACACCTGCACCTTCTTTGCCCAGCGCAGCAGGAAGAGATTGCCGAAGGCGGCATAGTCCGTACCGTCTATAATGACGTGCAGCTGTCTTTGCATGAATTGAGGATAGAGGCGGCGATAGATGGCGCGGCGAGGGTTGTCAAGGACGTAGTTTATCATGGCTGCCTTATGGCGATCATGCTCTACGGGATCAATGGCAAAGGGGAAGCAGATGGTGTCGTCGTAGTCATCATCAAAGAGGGGGCGCTCTATGAGGGGACGGGTGGCGTAATATGCGCGGCGCTGGTCTTTACTCCAATGCTGAAGGCGGGGAGCCAAGCTTGGCTCGCCAGGGGCGGAATCCGAGCTCGTCTGCTCTACGAAGCCTGTCACTTCGCGACGCCAGCGGGCTGTGCAGGCGGATTTGAAGCATTGGATAACATAGCCAAGGCTTTTATCCATGCGTTCTTTGATATGAATGACGCCATGCCAATGATCGGGCATGCAAACCTGGCATAGGGTCTCTATAGGGCGGCCCTTTGCGGTTTGTATCGTGGCTGTTTTGTCCCATTCCTCTTGAACAATATCGCCTGTTGCTGTACGAATGACGCCTGGATCAGAGGGGCTGTCGTTCAGACGGCTAAGCCTTTGCTCGCGTTCTGTTACAACAAGCGTGATGAGATAGATTCCTTTCTCATAATAGTCGTGACCAGGGTTGCGAGGCCTGTATGATGTGCTGCCAATGCTATTCATGACGGCAAAGTTACGATTATATTTTCTTTCTGCCAAATATTTCCGCGGAAAAAAATGGAAACGACGCCTCATAGCGTCGTTAATGAGCGGATTTGTTTTGCGGCGGCTTAACGACCATGGAATTTTGGGGGATAATAAAAAAGGAAATGGGGTAAGACTTCACAGCCTTGACCCCATTTGCAAACTTAAACAACCAATAAAAGAAATGTTTCTTATCTGATGAACAATAGTTCGCGGTACTTAGGAAGTGTCCAGAGTTCGTCGCTGACGATGAGCTCGAGCTTGTCAATCTGATAGCGGATCTCATCCATCTTTGGACATACTGTGTCGTGGTAAGCGACTGCCTTCTCACGCTCGCTGTCAATCTTGTTAGCCTTCTTACGAGCTGCTACGAGTTCCTCTACACCCTTCTCGATGAGTTCGATGCGCTCTGCAATCTCCTCGATGATCTTGAGGTTACGTCCGCAGATCACAGCTACCTTTTCCTCTGGGAAGATCTGGCGCATAGACATTACGTTCTTAGCGAGCTGGCTCTGATAGTGAGTAGCCACTGGGATGATATGGTTCATAGAGAGGTCGCCGAGTACGCGTCCTTCAATCTGGATCTTCTTTGTGTATGTCTCCCACTTAACCTCGTTACGAGCCTCAAGCTCCTTGAGAGAGAATACGTTCATCTTCTCGAACATCTTGACAGAATCCATTGTGAGATACTGGTCGAAGATTACTGGGCATGATGTCTCGCAGTCGAGTCCGCGGGAAGCTGCTTCCTTCTTCCATTCGTCAGAGTAGCCGTTGCCGTCGAAGCGGATTGGCTTACAAGTCTTGATGTCCTGACGGAGGATTTCAATGATTGCAGCTGTCTGGTCTTCACCCTTCTTGATGAGTTCGTCAACACGCTGCTTGAAGCTTACGAGAGCCTCTGCAACGGCTGTGTTGAGGGCGATCATGGCTGATGCGCAGTTAGCCTCAGAACCAACAGCACGGAACTCGAAGCGGTTACCTGTGAAGGCGAATGGAGAAGTACGGTTACGGTCTGTGTTATCGATGAGGAGCTCAGGGATTTCTGGGATGTCGAGCTTCATGCCCTTCTTGCCCTTAACGTCGAAGAGGTCCTTCTTGTCTGCCTTCTCGATATGGTCAAGGAGTTCAGAGAGCAGCTTGCCAAGGAAAGAAGAGATGATTGCAGGAGGTGCCTCGTTAGCGCCAAGACGGTGAGCATTTGTAGCGCTCATGATAGAAGCCTTGAGAAGTCCGTTGTGCTTGTAAACACCCATGAGAGTCTCAACAACGAAGACAGCGAACTGGAGGTTGCCTTCTGGAGTCTTAGCAGGAGCATGGAGGAGAACGCCTGTGTCTGTAGAGAGTGACCAGTTGTTGTGCTTACCAGAACCGTTGATGCCTGCGAATGGCTTCTCGTGGAGGAGCACCTGGAAACCGTGCTTGCGAGCAACGCGCTTCATGAGTGACATGAGGAGCATGTTGTGGTCAACAGCGAGGTTAGTCTCTTCGAAGATAGGAGCAATCTCAAACTGGTTTGGTGCAACCTCATTGTGGCGAGTCTTGCAAGGAATAGAGAGCTCAAGAGCCTGGAACTCAAGATCCTTCATGAATGCCTGAACGCGCTCTGGGATAGTTCCGAAGTAGTGGTCGTCCATCTGCTGGTTCTTAGCAGAGTCGTGGCCCATGAGTGTGCGACCTGTAAGCATGAGGTCTGGGCGAGCAGCATAGAGAGCTTCGTCAACGAGGAAGTATTCCTGCTCCCAACCGAGGTTAGAAACAACCTTTGTTACGCTTGGGTCAAAGTACTGGCAAACGGCAGTAGCTGCTACGTTTACAGCGTGGAGAGCCTTCTTAAGAGGTGCCTTGTAGTCGAGAGCCTCACCAGTATAAGAGATGAATACTGTAGGGATACAGAGTGTGTCGTCGATGATGAAGACTGGAGATGTAGGGTCCCAAGCAGAGTAACCGCGAGCCTCGAAAGTGTTACGGATACCGCCTGATGGGAAAGAAGAAGCGTCAGGTTCCTGCTGAGCGAGGTGCTTGCCAGAGAACTTCTCAATCATTCCGCCCTTACCGTCGTGCTCTACGAAGGCATCGTGCTTTTCAGCTGTACCCTCAGTAAGAGGCTGGAACCAGTGTGTATAGTGAGTAACGCCCATGTCCATAGCCCAGAGCTTCATGCCCTTTGCCACCTCGTCAGCGATAGAGCGATCGAGAGCGGCGCCGTTGTCCATTACGTCAACGAGCTTAGCATAAACGTCTGCTGGAAGATACTTGAACATCTTAGCGCGATCGAATACGTACTTTGCGTAAAACTCAGAAGGGCGAGTTGATGGTTTTGCCACTTCTACAGCCTTCTTCTTTGAGGCTTCTTCTACTGCTTTGAATCTTAAGTTTGCCATTGTATTTAGTTTTTGGTTTTTAGTTTTTGGTTTTGGCCCTGCCGTTAACGGCAGGGAAGAGTCTTTTTTGGGGGCTGCCGAGAACGGCAGGGGAGAGTTCTGGTTTAGGAGGCTTATGGCTTCAATGTAAGACCGATTACGAAGCCGAGTTTCTCTGTGCTTGGATTAGCGTGGAGAGCGGCGAAGACTGGAAGCGAGAAGCTGTCTGTAATCTTGAGGTCTTTTGTTGCCTGAAGAGAGATGTCTGTCACGGCGAATCCGTTTGCCTTCTCATAGAATGATGTGGCGAAAGGAACTGCTCCGATGGATGCTTCCCATTCGAGGTTTGCGAGGGCGAATGGTGCCTTTGCCTCGATGAATGTAGAGTAAGCTCGCTTGCCATCCTTGTTTACTCCGTCAGCACCGGCGAAGTTTGTGTATGCCTGGAGGTTGACTGGTCCGAAGTCGTAACCGATGTTTGCCTCGAAGACGTGTGGTGTCTTGTGGGATTCATAGCTGAAGTACTTTGGAGAACCATGTACGCAGTAGTAATCCGTAATACCGATGTTGAAACCGCCGACGGAGTAGGCGAGTGTGAGATCAAGTTCGTTGAGGTTGTCGCCTCCCTTGAGAGCTGTGCTTCCCCAAGCGGAGAGTGAGAATCCCTTGTATGAAACGCCGAGCGTTGGCTGTATGGCAGCTTCGCCGAGTTCCTGGCCGCGCCAATGATATGCGCTTACGATGTCGGCAGATACTTCTGCCTCAACTGTGTCCTGAGCTTTTGCGCCAGCCACTATTGCGAGGGCTGCGAGAGTAGTAACAATCTTTTTCATATTATTAATGTGTTTTTAGTTTTTGTCCTGCCGTTAACGGCGGGGAAGAGTCTTTTGGTTTTGCCCTGACGAGAACGGCTGGGGTTGGGTTTTGTGCCGTTGTTCTTGATTTCGGGTGCAAAGGTACGACTTTTTGTGATAGTAACAAAAGGTTTTTGTAGTTATTTCGGGTAAAAAATCTTACAATTTCGCAGATTGTAAGCGATTTTGAGGTGAAAACTTAATAATATGTGTAAAAATAGGCTTAAAAAGTAACGGATTGTAAGTTAGGCTTGTTGGATTGTTTATTGTCAACGCAAAATATGCTGTTTTGTGGGTGTACTTTCGGTAGATGTGAAATGGTGTGGGTGATTTGGTTTGATTGAAAGTGAAATGTAAGAAAATTGTTATAGATTGTAAGTGTGGCGAAAAAATATATATTTTCAAAGAGGTAAGAGCATTATTTCTTTTTACGACGCTTATAGCATTTAGCGAAATTGCATAGTCCGCAGGTGTATTCCAGTTTCTTTACATTCTCGCCAATACCAATAACTCCGCTGACAGATTTGATGGGAAGCATGAGGGAAGAGTTGGTAAGATGTACGCCGCAAGGGTGGTCAAGTGGAAAAATGGAGAACAGCAATTGTTGCTCTCTGACATGCCATCCGCAATAGCCTGGAGAAAAGCGGTTTGTGTGGTGGAGGGGGTGACTCTGACTTTGACCTTGACTTTGACTCTGACTGATAGAGGCGAGGAAGGCTTCTAGTTCTCGTTCCATGCAGTCGGCGGTCTTCTCGGCTATAACGCTACCAATGGCATTAGCGGTATATTCCCTCATCATGTCGCCTTCAGATTTGAGTCGTTCCTGATAGTCCTGGAACGCCTGACCTGCTGTACAGACGAAGAAAGCAAAGAGCGAAGAGCCGGTAAGTTGGCGATGGATGATGTGGCCGATGTTAAGAGTTCTGCCCTGTACAAGAAGGCTGTCTGCTGAAGTTTCTCCTTTCGTGATGAAGAAACACAGTTGGGGCTCAAGAAATGTGGAGATCTCCTCAAGAATAGCGTTGACTTCAGATTTGACATCTTCGCCGACATTGGCAATAGTCTCTGCATCAGACGAAGAACCATAACCCATCTGCTCATAAATCTCTGGAAGGGTGATGCCAAGGTCGTTATATGTCAACTTTTTATGAATCATGAGGAAGGGCTATAAAGGGAAGAGTAACGTGGAGGAAGATGTTACTTGGCAATCATTTGCTCGAGTTGTTCGTAAGTAAGGCGAAGATGGAAACGTCCACCTTCTGCAACAGCTATCTTGCCTGTTTCCTCAGAAACGACAATGGCGAGAGCGTCACTTTCCTGAGAGATGCCGAGGGCTGCACGATGGCGAAGACCGAGTTCTTTCGGGATGTCGTAGTTGTGGCTGACAGGAAGGATGCAGCTGGTAGCCTTGATTCTTCCGTTGGAAATGATGACCGCGCCGTCATGAAGCGGAGAGTTCTTTACAAAGATGTTCTCAAGAAGACGCTGGTTGATCTTAGCGTCTATAATGTCGCTTGACTGAATATGGTCGTCAAGCTTCTGGTCTTTCTCTATGACGATAAGTGCGCCGACCTTATACCTCGCCAGATTCATGCAAGCCATAACGACAGGTACGAGCTTCTGGTTAGCCTTATCTGTGTCTTCTTTTTGGTCAGAGTGTAGGGAGTTGAGGAAATTTTTAACCTTCTCGTTAGAGCCGAGGTTGTAGAAGAACTTACGGATCTCGTCCTGGAAAATGACGATAAGCGAAATGACTCCCGCATTAATAAAGGCATCCATCAAGCCGCCAAGCATCATGAAGTTCAGCCACTGACTCAAAAGGTAGATGAGCAGGAAGATGATGATTCCTACGAATACGTAAAGCGTGCGCGAGCGGCGAAGTATTCGATAGAGGTAGAATAGAAGACCGGAAACAACCAGAATGTCCAATACATCTACCAATCCTATGTTTAAGGCTTGAAGCATTTATGATGAAAGTGTTGATGATGTTAGGAGCATACATTCTCTGGCTTCCTTTACGTCGTGGACGCGGAGAATGTCTGCCGCACCTTGCATTAGTGCAATAGTATTGATGACCGTCGTGCCGTTGAGCGACTCGATAGGTGTGCAGCCGAGAGTCTTGAAAATCATAGACTTACGTGATGCTCCCACGAGAATAGGAAGTTCAAACTCGCGAAGGAAACTGATGTCCTTGAGTATTTCGAAGTTCTGACTGAGAGTCTTGCCAAAGCCAAAGCCCGGATCAAGGATGATATCTTTTACACCAAGGTCGCGAAGTTTCTGAACATTTTCTGCAAAACTGAGCATCATCTCCTTGATAGTAGGTTTCTGGGACATGAGGATGTAAGGCAGCCCAAGTTCTGCCACAACGGGAAACATTTCAGGATCCTCGCCTTCAGAGATGTCGTTAACGATGAACGGCTTGCCACCTAGAAGGTTGAAGTGAGCATCGGAAAGAATCTCAGCGCATTCACGAACGACGTTAGGACGAAAAGTGTCGATAGAAAGCGGCGTTAAGGGAGCAACTTCGCGAATGATAGGCAAAGCAAAACGAAGTCGCTCAAGTTCCTCCTCTTCCGATGCGAAGATGCTGTTAGGACGAGTAGAGCAAGCTCCTACATCTATGATATCGCCACCTTCAGCCACAATCTGCAAGGCACGCTGACGAATGTCCTCTTCCGTCTGCTTGCGAGAGCCTGAGAAGAAGGAGTCTGGCGTACAATTGAGAATGCCCATGAGCATGTTGGCATAAACGCCTGGCGAATATTCTTTTGTCGTCGTTCCCATTGAAGAAATATCTTGTTACCAAGAATTAGAGAGAGAGTTTTCTACTTGATAATTTTCTTGCCGTTTCTGATTACGATTCCGCGATAGTTGCTGTTGACTTTCTGCCCTTGGAGGTTGAAGACAGAAGTCTGATTTACAGAATTGCTGTAGCCAACATTCTGAATGCCAGTAGGTGCGCCGCCTTCAGAGAGATACACTTCATCGAGGAACCAGCGCTTTCTCTGTGCACCACGGAAACGGATAGAAGCCTTTTCGCCATTGACGCGAATGTAAGTCTCGCAGTCGTTCCATTGTCCAGCCCTTACAGGGAAAGAAGCAACGTCGAATATGGTTGTGTTAGGGTTGTTAGGGTCAGAAATGCTGATGCTTGCGATGTCATTTGCGAAACTTGCCACCTTGAACTTCAACGTGTAGTCGCCAGGGGTGAGAGGCATATCTTCTGTTGTGGCGATACCCTGCTGAGTGTTAGAGCCGAAGATGGCGCATTTGTTTGCACCCTTACCAGTAGGAGCATTCCATACGTTGTCCGAATAGAGCGTCTCTGTACTAGCTACAGCCCACAAACCGTCGTTTCCGCCCTGTCCGTAGCACTTGTCGAACGACTCGTAGAATACAACACCTTCAGGAAGTACTCTTGGTTCTTCCTCCTTGTTTACATCAACAGTTTCGAAAGAAATAGTGTTGTCCTTGTTGAGTCGAATATTTATCAGCTTGATGGCACAAGTCTTATTGCCGTTTGCATCGGCAGTATGCCATTCTCCGACGAACTCGTTTACGTCTTTCCAAGGGTAGAGGTCGCCCTTGATCTGACTTGTTGTTTCCGCATCAAAGCCGCCGTCAGCAGGAACAAAAGTGTAGCGCGGATGGTCGTTTATGCTCTTGTTGCTCTTGCAGTTTACGCTATTATAAGTCCACGCCGTCTTGTTGTAGTCGATATGGATAATGCGCAAGCCCTGAGCTCCATAGAAACCACTTGCCCAACTAGTGTTCTGGATAGGCTCAAAAGCGAAGAACTCGTTAGGGTTGTTAGGGTTTGTCATGATATAGACATCACCACCATCCTTGTCCGTGATAGGTCGGAGATTGTTGTACTCCTTGTCCATCTCAAGTTCCTGAGGTTCAAGCCATCCGGCAGTCATCTTCTCGTAAGCAGAATAAGGTGCTGGACAATAGCCAGGATAAGCGTTATAACTGCCGGAGTCAAGAAGATCCCAGAACTCCATAGTAGTTGTTCCGCAGCTTTTGTCAGTATTGTTTGCGCAGATGTCGTAAAGGTCAGGATAGCCTAAGCAATGAGAGAACTCATGGCAGAAAGTACCGATGCCCATGTCGATGTCGCCCTTTGCGTCAGGGAAAAGTTCGTTAGAGCAGGCGTAAGTATTGATCTTCTTTCCGTCATAGGAAGGAAGATTCCAACCGAGATAGGATTCGTGAGGCCAGATGAGAGTCTTGTCGTCAGTCTTTGAAGCCTGACCGTAGCCGGCATAAAGAAGGAAGACCATGTCAACCTCGCCATCATCGTCCCAGTCATACTGAGTCCAATCAATGTCTTCCGGAAGCGCCTTCAACGCCTCGCGCAGAAGAGCAGGAACGTTTGAGCTATAGACATTGTGCTTATTATTCGCTCTGACGATAGGAGTAACGTCGAAGTCAACGGTGAACTTATCGTTAGACTGGTCAAGGAAATACTGCTTAACGCTACCTCTGTAGCCCATGTCCGCAGGTCCTCCTTCGTTGAGAACCTTAGAGTAATATTCTGGCGTATGCTCGGGAGTAAAGTGAGTATCGTCAAATTCCACCAAGATGACGATACCTTTCTTTATGCCAGAAAGCTTCTTCAGATTGCCAACACCTTTCTTCAATCCAGGCTTAAACTCTCCGAACTTATGTCCAAAGTAGCTTTCAAAGCGGGCAACACGATGTTCGCCAATGAGACTGCGCTGAGCCTCAGCAGCCTGAGCCAGCTGATGAACATCCGCTTTAACGAAGACATTATTGCTGGTTTCTGTATATGCAACGCCGTTTTCACTAAGCCAGTAATGGCATAGTTCGTCGCCTCTGGCTTCTACTTTTACTTTAGAACCATCAGTAAGTGTGATGGTTCTCCATTGGCCTCGCATTACAGGAACAGCGAGCATTACTATTGAGGAGAATGTCAATATACAGGATAAAATAAACTTTTTCATGGGTGCAAAGTTAATATAAATTGGGCAATAATGCAAATATATATGACTTTTTTTGCAGTTTTGGCTTGTTTGATGAAAGTTTCTGTTAATATAATTTCAGACTCATCAGACCAACTACAACATCATTAGAATGTGTAGTCAGCGTGATAGACTTCAGTTTTTTAGTCTGATCCAGAGGCAGATAGAGCAGAACAGAGGCTCCGCCGTCAATCCTGCGATTGTTGAAACGAGCTATCTCTGCATCTTTTCCGTTAGCCGTAAATCGCTCGTCCATGAGAGTACCGACAGGTTCTGAACCGCCACCAAGTTCTTCAAGAGTACGGAAGAGTCTGCCCGTAGTGAACTGGCGACGAAGAGGACGTGTGTTCTCTATCTTGAATGCGCGACCGTCAGTATAGAAATCCTGCTCTATCGGAGCCCAGTTGTTAGGGTTGCGAAGAGGAAGATTCGTTGTGGAGCCGTCTTTGTAAGTGACGATAATCTCTGCATTATCAATGTGACATTGCATGTGGTTTGTGGAGCCTGCCAGCTCAAGAAGAGCTCCCTTGGCATTCTGCTGCTTTGAAGGGAACTTCACTTTGCTTAGCGGAATCTCTACGGAGTTAGGGTAGTTGTCCCAAAGAGATGTGTAGATGATAGGTTCTGAGCACTTTATGATAGCTGTCTCCTTCGTGCTACACCAGTCGCCGATGCCTTGCTTCGGAATCTCAAGAGTGGTGTAAGGAGAACGAGGAGAAAGATATTCGTTCTGGAAAATGTCTTCCACCTTGGCGTTGAAATAAGGCTTGAGACTTACTTCTATAGGCTTCTCTTTTCCGCTGAGCACGAAGTCAGGAATATTTGTGCAATAAAGCTTTTCCAGTTCTTCCGTTGTAGGCTTTACAGGGTCTGCCTGATAGAGAGTGCTGATCTTGCCCTTGAAGTCGTCCACGATGATCTTCGGATTGCTGTCAAAGCGATGAGCAATAGATATTTCCGGCTGACCGTCAACAACCTTGTAGAAGAGGTCTATGTAGGCTGTGTGAAGTTCAGCAAACTGCCAGTCTTTCGGGAAACCAGGATGGATGACGATGGTGTTTTCAAGCATATTCGGATAAATGCCGAATAAGCCTTGAACAATGGCGCGAGAAGCTATTCCGACGCAGTCAGAGAAGTCGCGGTAACACTCGCCACGGGCACGATCGTAATAGCTAATCTGACCGAAGTTTCCCGGACATTTTCCGAGATACATTCCGTCCATCACATTCGCCTTGAACAGATTGAAGGCTTCGTCAGGACGACCAGACTGCCAGTAGGCGAGGGAAGTGTGGTAAACCTCAGCTGCGGCTACGTTGTTTATGCTCCATGAATATGGAAGCCAGTTTGTGGTGGCAACAGTTGAAAGGCCAGAATCAGAAGAGTTAGAAATCTCGATAGGGATATGAGGGATGTTATTGTCTATCCAGCGTGTTGCCTTGTAGTATTGGTTGACATCGCTGACATCAGAATCTATAGCGTGATAAATAGTCCAAAGAGCAGGGGAGGTGTGAAGACGCTTTTCGCCCATAAAGTCTTGAAACTCAGCCCAAACGCCTTGGTCTTTCATCCAGAGACGAGAGTTTATGGCAGCCTTTATCTTTGCAGCCTCTTCTTTGTATGGAGTAGGATCTATTCCGAGTTTTTCTGCTATCTGCGCCGTAATGTTGTTAGCGCGATAATTATAGGCAGAAGAATGCGTTACGGCACCAGAATTATAGTATAGAGCATCGCTAGCCCATATGCAGCAATAGGCATCGTAGAGACCGTCGTTGTCAGGATCGAAGTTGCGCTTCTCCCATTCCAGATGACGCTTTAAGACGGGGAACATCTTACGGGCATAGTCTAAATCGCCTGTCCAGAGAATATGCCAGAGAAGTTCGTCGATGTAAACGAGGTTCATGTCGTAATGATGCATCTTGTCGTTCTGCTTCGGATTGCGGCAGATATAACCGTTAGAATACATCTGAGTACCCCATTTCTTCTCTGCTCGAGCAAGGTTTACAGAGGCATCCTGAGTAGGATGAGGAATAGTGGCTGGAACATCCGTTACCTGAGAAGCGGCATAATTGTCAAAATGCGTGCGAGCTCTGTCTGTCCATCCAAGGCAGTCGCCCACATAAGCTGCTCTCCATCCGTTGAGCGGCATTCTCCATCCGTTAGCACCATGCTGCCAGACGCCCGATTTGTCATCCCAACAGCCGTCAGCAGCCATAGCCAAGGCTCCGCCAAGAGTGTTGATGTAAGGGTCTGGCGTTACGATAGTCATAGCGCTGGCAATTTTCTGACGTTTCTCTTCTGCATGTTTTATGGCAAGCATAGCGTCAGGACGACGAATGTTCTTTATCTCATCGTCTTCGAAGACAACATAAGGAGAGTTGAGGGTAACTTCGCGTATAAGTTCGTTAGGCTCGAAAGCATCAGCCTTGTCAGCACCCATGTCGCCATTTCGGCTGAGCTTCTTTGCACGAATTGTATATTGATGGCAGATGACAGTAATCTTGTCTCTTGAGAAGATGTTGAAGATGGCACCTTCCTTGTCGGCAAGAGGAATGGCGCAAAGACGGAGAGTGTCCTTTCCGATGCGGTCGTCCTTTATCTTGTAAGTTCGTTTGCCTGGAGAATATTTCGCCTTGCAAAAAGCAACGGAATCAAGCGGAACGCCGTTTACGGTGAATGTTATGGTGTATGATTTCGGCTTATTGTATGAAGCGAAGATAGGCATGTCGGACGTCTCTAGACGCCAAGCGCTGTTTGTGCCATAGAGTGGGCGAGTGAAGCGGTTCTTTCCGTTTATGCAGACGAAGTCCTTTCCTTCGGGATAGTAGTTCAAAGGTCTCGGCTGAGCAAAGGAAGATGCTGCAGAAAGTATGAGGATGAGTAATGAGAGAAGCGAGGATTTCATCTGATTTTAAGGGAGATGTTAGTTTGAATGAATAACCTGATGTAGAGCGCAAACAGCTGAAAATTAGTGGAATAGGATTTGTTCGCCTTTAGCTGAGTCACAGAAGGTTCCGTTGTTTAGGATATGGTTTCCGTTGCAGAAAGTATGAGCCACCTGCCAATGGAATTCATCACCTTCAAGCGGGCTCCAGCCGCACTTGCTCTGAATGATTTCCTTGGTCAGTTTCCAAGTCTTTTCGCTCTTCTTTACGATTACGATGTCTGCCTTGTAGCCTTCTTTCAGCAAACCGCGTTCAGAAATGCGGAAAAGCTTAGCAGGATTTGCTGACATCATTCTTGAAACGAGCTGAACATCATCAAACTTCTCAAGCATGGAGACGAGGGAGAACTGAAGCATCGGCATTCCGGAAGTGGCTTTCAGACAACCTCCCTGCTTCTCTTCCCATGTGTGGGGAGCATGATCCGTGGCAACGGTTGCAATCTTACCCGCACGAATAGCGCTGACGATAGATTCCTGATCCTCCTTTGTCTTAACGGCTGGATTACATTTTATGCTTGAACCGCGAGTCTTGTAGTCTTCGTCGTTGAATACGATATGAGGCAGACAAGCCTCGAAAGTGACAGGGATGTCAAGTTGTTTGGCTGAATCCGTGAAGATCTCTGCTTCCTCTTTCGTTGAGATATGCGCCACGTGAAGCTTCGTTCCGAACTGTTTTGCCAGAACCATAGCCGTAAGAGTAGATTTCTTGCAAGCCTCACGATTACGGATTATCGGATGAAGAGAAACGTCGGCATCTTCTCCGTAGAGAAGTTTCACCTCCTTGGTCTGCTCTTTTATGATGTCGTTATCCTCACAATGAGCCATTACGATAAGGTCGTTTTCCTTGGCTGTGGAGAACACTTTTGCAAGGGCTTCTTCGCCATCAACAAGCATGTTTCCCGTAGAACTTCCCATGAAGAGTTTCACGCCAGGAGTTGTTTTCTTGTCTATATCCATGAACAGATGCGTGTTTTCCGTTGTTGCGCCAAAGAAGAAGGCATAGTTTACGTGGCTGCTTTCGGCTGCAATCTGCTGCTTCTGCTTGAGAGTCTCAAGGTCAGTAGTCTGCGGAATGCAGTTTGGCATGTCAAAGTAAGACGTTACTCCGCCGTACGCCGCAGCCCTGCTTTCGCTCTCCATGTCAGCCTTATGTGTCAGACCAGGTTCGCGGAAATGAACGTGTGTGTCTATTACTCCTGGCATGACGTAGCTGTCTGTAGCGTCTATGATGGTTGTCTCTTCTGGAATGTTGGTTATTCTTTCCTTTGAGATGGTTACTATCTTATCGTTAGAAATCAAAATATCGCCAACAAAGACGTTGTCTTCGCTGACGATGTTTCCGTTTTGTATGAGGTAATTCATGTAATGAATATCAGAATACTTTTATGATTGTTAGAGATTACTGGGCACTATCAGAAGGAGTTGCAAGTTCCTGAGGTGTAGGCACGTCTGCGTTTGGAGCAGCGGCAGCACCTTCCGGCATAGGCTGAGCTGGGGCTTGCTGATCAGGCAGTTCTATGGTTCCGTTCATCACGCCTTCCACATAAGCAGCCTTGTCCATATAGAATTTCACGTAAGGGTCGTTCTTGAACTCATCGCTCGCCTTGATCATGATAGATTCTATCAAGTCGTCCTTCTCTGGAATACCGCCTTGCATGAGGATAGGAATCGTAACATACTGGAAGGCAGCAGCGGCAAGTGAAGTGTCAAAGTTGTTGCAGATGAACTTCGTGATTAGTGAGTCCTTCTTCACGGCAAGTTCCTGAAACTTTATGTTGAGTCTCATGTTGAGAGAATCCTCGTTCTCTCCGTTCATTATTCCCTGACTCTGCTTGCGTGACAGCTCAGCAATCTCTCCGTCTATCTTGTCCAGTTCCTTACGGAAGGCAGTAAACTTCTCGTTGAGTGGAGTACCGGCTACGTTCTGGCTTGCAGAATTGAGTGAAACCTGTATCTCGCCGTCTTCCAGTAAGAGAGGCATTAAGGGTGCATCTTCTATAGTGACGTAAGCCAAAGCCACGGAGTCGGTCTTGCCGGAGAACTTAAACTGTCCGTGCAGCACGTCGCAAGAGTCGAGGTTAGCCATGTCCTCGTTCTTGAAAGTCTTCAGATAGAATTTCTGGCCATCAAGGTTTGGCACGTCGGTTGAACCTTTGATGTTGTATGATGCGCCGCAAGATGTCAAAGCCATTGACACGGCAACACACATTAATATATATATATAGTTTTTATTCATAAAAGTCATGACAGGCCAATTCTGTCTTATTAAAACGAGTGCAAATTTACTAACTTTCGGAATATTATCAATAAAAATCCCCCATAATTTTCATAATGGGGGGGATTTTTAAGATTTTTTAATAAGATTTGCTATTCTATGAGTGGTATAAACCTCCAAAACGGCTGCAATAAGCAGGAAAACCACCCAGTTATTGTTGATATACTGTGCGTAGATGTTAAGTTGCTCGATGCTTCCTGAGAAGTATGGGAAGAGGAAGCGGAAATGCTTCTCCATGAGGAACAATCCTGCCAGAATGAAGGCTATGTCTCCGATGGCTTGAATCTTGCGCAGTCTTCTCAGCGTGATGTCCTCGCCCTCGTATTTCTGCATCAGCTGCATTGAGGCGAAGCATATTGCTCCCAGAAGGAAGATGCAGGCACCAGCCTTATGCCAGAAGTCCGCATTCTCCGGAGTCACCACAACGGGAATGTCAGCCACAAGGTTTGTGACTGCCCCTATTACCATCATTAGTCCTCCGAAGAGGAAAACGTATGTCTGAGTCTTAGTTAATTCCTTCATCTTTGCGGTCGGTTGAAAAGACGAAGATGTCCTCGTCGTCAGCTTTCATGAGATACTTCTCGCGTGCAATCTTTGTGATGGCATGCGGGTCTGTCTGGATCATTTTTATCGTGTGCTGGCTTTCTTCGTATGTCTTGTTATAGGCATCAATCTCAGCCTGAAGATTGTCTATTTCGTTCTGATATTTCAGATGCTGAACAATACTGTTGTCGCCTGTTATGCCGACAATCAACACACCGAAAAACACAACAAACCAGTATTTGTTGTGCAAGATAAAACGTAGTATTTTATTTATTAATGTCATTTCGTGTGCAAAATTACGAAGTTTTTTTCTTTTTATGGTTATTAATTTAAAAAAAAATCATACATTTGCATCAATTTTTTAAGATATAGCACCTAAATATCATGGAATATATAGTATCAGCAAGGAAATATCGTCCGCTGACGTTCGACTCGGTCGTTGGTCAGAGTTCGCTTACTTCCACCTTAAAAAACTCGGTGAAGACGGGGAAACTTGCTCACGCCTACCTCTTCTGCGGACCTCGCGGAGTGGGTAAGACCACTTGTGCCCGAATCTTTGCTAAGGTTATAAACTGTACTACCCCAACAGCCGATGGAGATGCTTGCGGAGAATGCGAAAGCTGTAAGGCATTCAATGAGCAGCGTTCCTTCAACATATTTGAACTTGACGCGGCTTCAAACAATGGCGTTGAGCATATCAAGACCCTCATGGAGCAGACCCGCATTCCGCCACAGGTGGGAAAGTATAAGGTGTTCATCATCGACGAGGTTCACATGCTCTCTACGGCAGCCTTCAACGCCTTCCTCAAAACCCTTGAAGAGCCGCCTTCATACGTGATCTTCATCCTCGCAACAACCGAGAAACATAAGCTTCTGCCTACTATCATCTCTCGCTGTCAGATTTACGACTTCGAGCGAATGACCGTGCCAAACATCGTTAACCATCTAAAGATGGTGGCAGAGAAGGAAGGCATTCAGTATGAGGAGGAAGCGCTCAGCGTGATAGCAGAAAAGGCTGACGGAGGTATGCGTGATGCCCTTTCTGTGTTTGATCAGGTGGCAAGCTTCTGCCAGGGCAATATCACGTACGATAAGGTTATCGAAGACCTCAACGTGCTTGCTGCTGACACTTACTTCCAGATTATAGACCTCTCGCTTCAGAATAATGTCTATGACATCATGCTTCTCGTCAATCAGACTCTCTCCAAGGGCTTTGATGGCGGACAGCTTGTCAACGGACTTTCCTCTCATCTGCGCAATCTGATGATGGCTAAGGACCAGCGAACCATCGGAATGCTTCAGGCAAGTGCGGCGCAGAAGGAGAAGTATGCGGCTCAGGCGCAGAAATGCCCTGCTTCGTTCGTCTATAAGGCGCTGAAGATTCTTAACAACTGCGACGTGAACTATCGCCAGAGCAGCAACAAGCGTCTTCTCGTTGAACTGACGCTCATTGAAGTGGCGCAGATCACGCAGCCGGAAGAACCTGGCTCGGGGCGTCGCCCTAACATGCTGAAAGTCCTGTTCAAACTATTAAACCGTAAGCAGTCGGGGACAGCAATCCCAGCGGAAAAGAAACAGGATTCCGTGGCTGCTCAGTCTGTTAAAACTGCTCAGCCTGCAGCTCCTGCTTCCCAGCCTACAGCTCTTGCTGCAAAGCCGGCGGCACCAGCAGCATCACAGCAAATGCCTGCATCTGCAGCACAGACCTTCAAGCCGAAGCCGCAGGACACGCAGTCGAAGAACAGCCCTGCTCCTCATACTGGTTTGGGCTTCACGCTCAGCGGGTTGAAAAAGGCTGCTGTTGTACAGACCAACGTAGAAACAGAAGAGCCTGTCGTTGAGGAAAACGAGAAGTTCTCGGAGATGGATCTCCGTCAGGAATGGTATGCCATGTGCAACAGAATGCCGGAACAGCTCACCGCTCTAGCTGCCAGATTGAGAAACACTCTGCCTACGATAACCGACTTCCCGAATGCAGAAATAGTCTTCTCCAATCAGATGCTCTTAGACGAAGTGACGCCGATAAGAAAGCGCATTCAGGCTACCCTTCAGAAATGCCTTCACAACAAGAACATCGTCCTCAGTCTCCGACTGGCTAAGCCGCATGAGATTGCTCCGATTCTCTCTCCTCACGAACGCTTCGAGAAACTGACGGCAGAGAACAGTTCGCTCAAAGAGCTGTTGGAAAAACTTGGAATGACCATCGTTTCGTAATAACAGAAATATATTTTCTACACATAAAACTAAACAATATGTCTAAATTACTAAAACCTGCCAACTATCAAGCATTGCTTGACGCTCGCAAGACCGAGCAAGGCATTAAGCTCGTAAAGGACTTCTTCCAGCAGAACCTTTCAACTGAGCTTCGTTTGCATCGTGTTACAGCACCACTTTTCGTGATGCAGGGTCTCGGTATTAACGACAATCTCAACGGTACAGAACGTCCTGTAACATTCCCAATCAAGGATCTCGGCGACAAGAAGGCTGAGGTTGTTCATTCGCTTGCTAAGTGGAAGCGTCTCTCGCTTGCTGAGCAGAATATTCCGGAAGGCTACGGTATCTATACCGATATGAATGCCATCCGTGCTGACGAGGAACTTGACAATCTTCACTCTCTCTATGTTGACCAGTGGGACTGGGAGGCTGTAATCAATGAGGATCAGCGCAACCTTGATTACCTCAAGGACGTTGTCAGTCGCATCTACGCAGCTATCCGTCGTACAGAGTTCCTCGTTTCTGAGCATTACGACAATATCAAGCCATTCCTTCCTCGTGACATTCACTTCATTCATGCAGAGGAACTCCTTGAGATGTATCCAGAGCTTTCTCCAAAGGAGCGTGAGGACAAGATAGCAAAGGCTTATGGCGCTGTGTTTATCATCGGTATCGGTGGTAAGCTTGCTAATGGCGAGAAGCACGACGGCCGTTCTCCTGACTATGACGACTGGTCAACTCCGTCTGCTCCAGGCAAGAAAGGCTTGAACGGCGACATCCTCATCTGGTATCCAGTTCTCAACCGTGCCGTAGAGCTCTCTTCTATGGGTATCCGCGTTGACAAGGAGGCTCTTCTCCGTCAGCTTGACATCTGTGGAGACAACGACCGCAAGGAGCTCTACTTCCACCAGCAGCTCCTCAACGACAAGCTCCCACTCTCTATCGGTGGCGGTATCGGTCAGAGCCGCCTCTGCATGGTTATGCTCCACAAGGCACACGTAGGCGAAATCCAGGCTTCCATCTGGCCAGAGCAAATGCGCAAGGAATGTAGCGAAGCTGGCATGCCTCTCATCTAAGAATCCTATCTCAGAACATTGCGTTTCTGACAATTGCAAAGATATGGATTCCGCATGTGTGATTATGGTGTTCAATAAAGAGCGCCATACACACAAGCGGAATCTTTTTTTATGTTTTTTTGTCATTCTGAACAGCTCTACACATTATATATATTAAGTTTTCAACTTTTATTTTATAATAAATCTTAAAAAATCACTCATACTTTTTCTGCTTTGCCAAAATTGCATTAATTTTGCAAAACATTTATACAAAAACAAACACCTATATCAACATTTTCCAACAGACAAAAATCGGCTAAAATGAAAGCTTTAAAGATATTTGCTGGCATCATCATAGCAACATCACTGACTACAATCACCTTTACTTCTTGCGATGAAAAGAAGACCAGGGCTGAAATTGAGAAAGACTTCGCCAATGGCGACGACAGTGACGACTATGAGGACTTCGCTACTGCCGAAAAGAGATCTGCCTCAAGCGCAGATCCGAGTGCCTTCAATGGTTCGTTGCCTGAAGAAATGACCGACGAACAGAAGAAGAAACTCGAAGAAGAAAAGAAGAAAAAAGAGGCAGAGAAAGCAGAACAGAAGAAGGAATCGGAAGATCAAGAGTCTGAAAACGCTTCTGAACACAGCTCTTCTGAGTCTAACGGCGAATCTTCTACACATTCTAGCGACAGCAAGCCTGCAACTTCTTCTGCAGAGCCAGCAAAAGCGCCTGAAGCACACAAGGCAGAACAACCTGCTGCTCCTGCAAAGCCCGTCATTTCAGAGCCTGCCAAGAGTACCACTACAAACGAACAACCTGCAGCAAGACAGCAAGTTATCGTAACAAAGTCAGAGCCAAAGAAGCGCGACGTTGTCGTTGACGGTCAGGCTCAGTAATCCAACTCCATTAGTCAACTAATATCCTGAAAATGGGAAACGCCCCATTATAAGCAGGATTTATCAATATATAATTATGGCAAACGAAAATCAACCACTTCTTCACTTCGGTGACGAATCAGAAGATATCAACAACTCACAGAACGTTCAACCTACAACACAAATTCGCTTCGGCGAGACTGAAGATACTCCTGCCAAGGAAGTTCCTCAGCAGCCTGTCAGCAATCCAAGAACTCAGGCTATCCAGACTCCTAAGCCTACGGCTCAACCAGTTAAGCAGGAGATAAAGACTCCTACGCCACAGCCTGTTCGTCCATCAGCTCCTCAGTACCCAAAGCCACAGGTAGCTGCTTCCCCTAAAATGAACGATTCTTTCGGAAAGAAGAACATGCAGATAAACCTCATCGTTGTCAACGGTGCAGGTGTTGTCATCCCTCAGTTCAAGATTGACCACACCGTAATCAAGAGCGGTCAGGAAATCACATTCAACGATTCTCGCGAGGTTTACGAGATAACAGTGAGCGCAGATGGCTACAAGGAGCGTCGTGTACAGATCACGCAGACAGACCTCATCAAGGGTGAAAAGCGTATTTCTCTCGCCACACAGCTTCAGAGTTTTGTCGTTTCATTCAACACTCCTGACGGCATTAAGCGCGGTTCTGTGGACATAGACCAGACAAACGCCATCTACGACTTCATCAAGGACGCAAGCCACACTGACACCCCTCTTAACGAGTTGGTAATCGGTGGAATCGGCGGCCACAAGCCTGTTCAGCAAAAGAACCCGCTCCTTCCTTACATAATCGCACTTGCCATTGGACTCGTTCTCGGCATCGGAATCTCTTCACTCTTCAGTTGCGGCGGCAGCAAAGAAGACGCTAAAGACCAGACCGAGGTTATCCAAGAAGAAGAGCAGAAGGACGACGAGGTAAATTCCAAAGACCAAAACCAAACCCTTGACCCTCAGACTGAAGAAGAAAAGGCTGAAGAGGCAAAGGTAGAGGAAATGGCCGAAGAACAGGCTGAAGAGGAAAAGAAAGAAGAAAAGGTTGAAGAAGAAGCAAAAGAAGAGCCTAAGTCAAGCATGGGTGATTCCGAAGCTAAGTATCTTAAGGAGAACGACACATGGAAGCGCGATGCAGCCAAGGGTGACGATTCGAAGAAGCTTCTCGCAGCTTTCTGCACTGGAAACATCGATTACATCGTAAGTTCAAACGCTTACAATAATCTTCCTGATAAGCAGCGCAACGGATATTACAACAAGGTCCTTGCCGATCTCAAGAAGATTAGCACTCAAAGCAACGTTGACGATGCAAAGGCAGCTCTCCGCGATGCATGCAAGAATGGCGACATCAACCTCAAGGCTGTTCTCAACCGCACTCACCCAATGCTTAGAAAGTAGGTCATGAAGAAGAATATACTATTCTTACTTTTCGCTCTCATACATTGCTCGTTTGTCTCTGCACAGTCAACTTCCGAAAAGAGTCTGCGCGCGCAAATCACAGACCTTGAGATTCGTGTGCAGATGCTTGAAGAGCAGATTTACAACGACACTGTCATGATTGAGCACATGTCGAAGTTGCTCGACGAACAGCAGGTCGTCATAGACTCTCTCTGCAAGACTCTTCAGATAGACCAGAAGAAATTCAAGAAGAGTCAGTCTGACCTCAAGAACAACATTGACGGCAACCATCAGCAGATGATCACTAAGTATGACTATCTTGACTCGCAGATCAACAAGAAATCGCTTTACGCAGGACTTGTAGGCATCGGAGCCATCATCATCACTGTCGTACTTTACTTAATCATACGAAGAAAGAACAAACATCAGCAAGACTCAAAAAGGGAATGAAACAAAGTCTTCGCAAACAAATACGTACGCAAAAACACACGTTCTCAGAAGAACAGCAAAAGGCTTTCTCTGAGGACGTGTGTTCTCGTTTATTGCAGGAAGACAGACTCAATGAGGCTAATACGATTCTTGCTTTCTATCCGTTGCCAGACGAGGTAGACATCACCAAGGTCATCAACACTCTCGCTTCCAGAGGCAAACTTGTCCTGCTACCGGAAGTAATCTCCGACACAGAGATGATACTGCGAGAATATCATGGTCCCTCTGACCTGAAAGAAGGCGCTTTCGGGATTCTTGAACCGACAGGAAAAGAATTCAAGGATTATTCCATAATTGACATTGCCCTCATACCAGGAATGGCTTTTGATGCTAACGGAAATCGTTTGGGGAGAGGAAAAGGCTATTATGACCGATTCTTTGCGAAAATGCTCAAAGAAGTTCCTACTCTCCCCTACCTCATCGGCGTCTGTTACCCTTTCCAATTTTTAGGAAACGTCCCAACAGAAGAGTACGATCATCCGGTTGATGAGGTAATTTCCTGCAATCAATAAGGGCAGACTCCACATAAGAAATCTGCCCCCTGTTATATGAGTGAGTATTCACACCGTCTCACAATACAACGTGGCTACAGCAGCATCACGGTATTGATGATGCGTTGACGATCGAACTGCGGGCCGAGACTGCGGGCCGAGAAGAACTGGTCGTGCTGAGTCCAAGTACATTCGGGGCGGACTTCAACATTCTCGGGCTTGACTCCGGATGAGAGTAGTTCGATGCGGCAGACGGCTGGGAGGTCGATGTGCCATTTCAACTTTAATCCTAACATTGACTCTGACGTTGACTCCGACATTAGAGTCATTCGCTTTGCAGGCACACCACAGTCCTTCAGTTCTGGCATAGCGGCAAACTTCTCATAGACTTCATCGCCTACTTCAAATGCATCAACATGGATGCAAGGGCCAATAACAGCACGGATGTCGGCAGGATCGGTGGAAAACTCTTCCTTCATGCGCTGAACGGTGGCAGCGATGATGTTCTGCACAGTTCCTTTCCAACCGGAATGTACAGCGGCAACAGCCTTTTGCTTAGCATCATAAAGGAATATGGGCACACAATCGGCAGTCTTCACGCCAATACGCAGTCCACGCTCGTTGGTGATAAGAGCGTCAACGCCCGTTATGTCGTCAATCTCTTCCGGTACTCTGCGCACAAACGCCGTATGCGCCTGATGGGCAGGGAGGACGACGGGAAAGTCTATCACGTCTTGGATATTGGTGGAGAAGGATTCTACTCCTTCCCCGAGATTATAATGAAGCACGTTGGAATTTAAATATAAGGATTGGAAACGACGCCCCATGGCGTCGTTAGGATGCATTATTACGTAAATTTAACGACGCCATGGGGCATCGTTTCCATTTCAGGACCTTAGATTGCCTTCAAGATTGCGAGCAGATGCTGCCAAACCATGTCAACTGTTGGGATGAGGAGTCGCTCATCAGGAGAGTGTACGCCGCGGAGCGTTGGTCCGAAGCTCACCATGTCAAGATTTGGATATCGCTCTGAGAAGAGTCCGCACTCAAGTCCGGCATGAATGCCGAGAACGAGAGGTTCCTTGCCGAAAAGTTCCTTGTAAGTCTGAACGGTTATGTCGGTAAGTTTGCTGTTCGGATTCATCTTCCACGCTGGATAGCCGTCACCCTGAACAACCTCAGCGCCTGCCAACTGGAAGCAAGCCTTTACTGTTGCTGCCATGTTTCTGAGATTACTCATCACATTAGAGCGCTGAGAAGCAACGATTTTGATAGTCCACTCCGACTCTCCCACGATCGGAGAGATGGTTTCAACCGAAGCCACGTTGCTTGAGGTTTCCACGAGCCAAGAGATAGCTTCATCCTGGCAGTTTGTGTAAACGCCATTGTCAACAGCCTGAAGAGCACGGATAACGTTCACGCTGACCTGCTTTGGAAGAACTGGCTCTGCCTCGCAACTCTCCATGTAGAACTGCATGTTTGGCTCTGTGACATGATATTCCTCTTCAAACTCTGAAACCATCACATTCCAGTCCACACGAACAGTTTCCTTCTCTGCGAATGGCACAGCGAAGACGATTACGCCGTCGCGAGGAATAGCGTTGTGCATACGACCGGAAGCAAATGAAGCAAGACGGAGGTCCATCTTCTCCTGCTCGGCATAGAGGAAGCGCGAGAGGAGCTTGATGGCATTGGCGCGTTTCTTGTTGATGTCGTCGCCACTATGACCGCCTGTCAAGCCCTGAAGCTGTGCCTTCATGAAGAAATAGCGCTCTGGAGCAGCCTCCTTCTCGAAGCGGAAGAAAGCCTCTGTATTGATGCCACCAGCGCATGACACGAAGATTTGTCCTTCGTCCTCACTATCGAGGTTGATGAGCATGGAACCTGTCATGAAGTCTCCCTTCATGCCCATGGCTCCAGTAAGACCAGTCTCCTCGTCGCACGTGAAGACACACTCTAGAGGACCGTGCTCGAAGTTGCCGTCGAGAATTGCAAGTTCCATAGCCACACCTATGCCATCGTCAGCACCGAGGGTTGTGCCCTTAGCCTTCATCCAGTCGCCGTCGATGTAAGTCTGGATTGGATCATTATCAAAATCTATATTACAATCAGGAAGTTTCTCGCAGACCATGTCCATGTGGCTCTGGAGGATGACTGTTGGCTCGTCTTCCATGCCAACCGAAGCAGGCTTGCGGATGATGACGTTGCCAGTTTCGTCAACAACGGTTTCAAGACCGCGGCTTTCGCCAAAGTCCTTGAGAAAAGCTATCATCTTCTCCTCGTGCTTCGAAGGACGAGGGATGTTGTTTATTGCTGCGAATTGCTCAAATACGCAATTTGGTTTCAGGTTTTCCATTAGTGTATTTTCAATTTACGGATTTACATTTTCACCTTGATCTTCGCCCCGTCACTTTCGTTCTGGAGACGGTCGAGGGCAGTGACGTAATATATGAATTTCTGCTTCTTCTCACCTTGCTTGGCAGCTGGGAGTTTGTAGAAATTGTTTGTCGTGATGGCAACAATCTTGCGAGCGTCGTCAAGATTCTCCTTTTCGCCGTTCAGGAAACAATATACTACGTACTTCACCGCCTTGTTCTGCCAATCCTTGCCCGAAGGTTCTGTCCAGAAAAGCACGTTGTCGCCGTTGACCTTCACAACCTTCAGCTTGCTGACATCGGAAGGTGCCTTGCCATCGATGAAGTCCATCTTTGGCTGAAGGGCAGGATAATGCCAGTAGTTCTGCTGAAGGCGAGAGCCATAATTGCCCTTGTTGTCCACGGCAACACGCGAGTACCATAGCACAGTTCCCTTCACGTTCTTGCATTGTTCATGAAGGCGATACTTGGCTGCCATCTGGTCTTGCGACGGATTGACAAGGTCTTTGTTGTCAACTGTTCTTTCAATGTCTTCGCCTATGTAAAGAGGTCGGTTCGTGAACTTCTCACTCCACCACTGGATAAGCGTCTCGTAATCTGCAGCCTTATGGCCAATCTGCCAATAGAGCTGCGGCACAGTGTAGTCAACCCAACCTTTCTCATCCCAGAGAAGGCAGTCGGCGTAGAGATCGTCGTAGTTCTGCGTGCCATTAGTATTGCTTCCGCGTGAATCGTTCTTCTTGTTGCGATAGATGCCGAAAGGAGAAACGCCGAACTTCACCCAAGGCTTTGTCTGTTTGATGGTCTTCGAAAGCTGCTCGATGAAGATGTTCACGTTTCGGCGACGCCAGTCTCCGATGCTCAGCGGCTTGCCGTTGGCATGAGAACGGTAATACTCGTACTGCTCAAGGTCTGGCAACTGCTTGCCACCGGCACGATAAGGATAGAAATAATCGTCTATATGTAGTCCATCCACATCATAGCGGCTTACGATATCCGCCACGACTTTGCATGTATAGTCGCGACACTCCTTATATGCAGGATTGAGGATTGTAAGACCGTCATACTGGAAGCAATACTCAGGATGAACGGCGGCAATGTGGTTTGGCGCCAGTTCCTTCGTGGTCTTTGTCAGAGCGCGATAAGGATTTATCCAGGCGTGGAGTTCCATGTTACGCTTATGGCACTCGGTAATCATCCATTGCAGCGGGTCCCAATATGGCGAAGGAGCCTGCCCCTGCTTGCCTGTGAGGAACTTGCTCCAAGGCTCTATGTCACTCTTGTAAAGGGCATCACACTCAGGGCGAACCTGGAAGATGATAGCATTTGCACCTTCTGCCTGAAGTACATTGAGCTGGTGCGTAAGATTCTTCTGCATCGCTTCCGTACCCATGCCTTGGAACTGTCCGTTCACACATTGTATCCAAGCACCACGGAAGTCACGCTTGTTGACAGGCGTTCCGTTATCTGTAACAATCTGCTTCTTTGAACCACAAGAAACAAAAATACTACTTGCAGCAACCGCAAGTAGTATTGTTATGTATTGAAATCTTTTCATTCGGATTTTATTTCTTTGCTGCTGGCTTATATTCCTTGTTAAGACCCTTCACAACATCGTCAGTGATGTCGCATGCCTTGTCTGCATAGAGGATGTTCAAGCCCTGCTTTGGAAGAATCATAGCATAGCCCTTATCCTTGTTGTAGCGCGCGATGAAGTGCTGGAGAGAATCCGAGAATGCCTGTTCGAACTTAGCCTGGTCCTCAGCGAAACTTGCAGAAAGACGCTGCTGAGACTCCTGAAGGTCAGCACTCTGCTTCTGGAGATTGTTCTGAACAGCCTGAGCCTGCTGCTGAGTGTACTTGTTTGCCTGAATGTCCTGCTGGAACTTTGCTGCAGCCTGCTCGAGGTTCTGCTGCTTAGAAGCAAGGCTCTTCTGGATATTGTTGCCTGACTTCTCAAGTTCAGCTTTTGTATCAACGCAGAACTTATACTGATTCATGATAGTGTCAATCTCTACGTAAGCAATCTTGAATTCGCCATTGCTTGCTGCAGGAGCAGCTGAATCAACTTTCTGTGCCTCCTGATTGCAAGAAGCAAGAGTAAGTGCAGCCATAGCTGCAATCATAAAGAACTTTTTCATATCTTGTATTTTTTATTTATTCAAAGTTAAGGTTAAAGTTTCAACTTCTTCTCGGCAGCCTCACGAGCCTCCTTGTCCTGCTTCATGACGCAATGAATGCCTTGTTTGCGAAGGGCAGGATTGTCGCTTACATGCTGCGAAGAGAATGTTCCTTTGGGCTTTATGAGCACTTTCACTGAAAGCAAAAGCACCGCTACAGCCACGATTCCAAGTGTGAGTAGTAAAGATTCCAACATGCCTTTATACACATTTTGCGTGCAAAATTACTAAATAGTATGCAATAAAACAAATTTTTCCGACAAAATCAGCCTCTTTTGCTATCAGTTCTTGCGGTAAGGTACAATGAAATCTATGACTTCTTCCTTTATATCCACCGTAAATTCGCCTTTCGGAGTGTTTATCATTGCGCCGTCAACACTCACTGCGATTGACTGAACTTCATTGAAGACAATCTTGCGCGTGCGATATGGCTGCACGTTCTTATGCTTGAGGAATTTGCCCGTAAGAAGCAGATAGAAACCCATTATCATGCCGGAAAGTTGGGTTATGGTAACAGCCGAAACATCTAGCATTCCATTGTAAGGTACAGCAGATGGCGTCTGGCCGTATCCGGTACAGTTTCCAATGCACAGAGTCATGAAATTGCCACTTACGACTTCATGGTTCAGAGAGAACTTCATCCTATAGACCGAACGTTGGAAGATGAGGATGAGAGTGGAAATCAGAAACGACAACTTGCGCGAGAAGAGCACACGACGAGTCTGATGGCGCACACGAGTGATATGAGCCGAAAGACCGAGGTTTATGCAGTTGAGGAAATAGCGGTGGCAGCTTTCGTTTTCCTTATTAATATAATGTATGCAGCCAACATCTATCTTCCTTGCATTGCCTTTCTTTATATAATCCACACAATCTTCAAGAGAAGCGTCGCGAAGTCCCCAGAATCCTGAGAACGAGTTGATTGTGCCATAAGGAATTACAGCAATCTTTACTTCCTTTCTGATATCTACGGGCATTTTCATCAATCCGTTTACGGCGAGATTCAAGGAACGGTCGCCGCCAACAATGACCATCGTACGACAACCTTCAGCTATGGCTATGGCCACTATCGTATCAACTGTTTTTTCCTTTGTGGCAACATATAGAGTGTATTCCAGATTGTTCTCCTGGAATTCCTTCTCCACCAATCTCTTCATTTTACCCTTTACCGTAATACCAGATTTCGGACAATATATGATAGCGTATTTCACTTTTTCTTAATTTTTAATCAAGTTGAGAACCACTTTAACTTTTTCTTCCATCGGAAGCTCATAGTCAATCCAATTGATGTGAAGCCCGCGTTTCTCCATGCCGCGGAACCACGTCATTTGTCGCTTGGCAAACTGATGAATGGCAATTTCCAGTTGTCGTCGCATTTCCGCATACGAAAGTTCACCCGTAAGATATAGCGTAACATACTTATACTCAAGACCATAGTATATCAAATCTTCTGGTGCGACACCGTTGTCAAGAATACGCTGAACTTCTTCCACCATACCTTCTTCAAGGCGGGCATCAAGACGCTGAGTTATTCGCTGACGACGGAGTTCGCGTGAGATGTCGGTTCCGAAGATTAAAGGAGATTCTGACTTTGACCCGTTATCGTTAAAGTTATGGTTAACGTTTTGGGGTTGGTTACGGTTATCATTATGCTTATCGTTCTTCAGCGTGTAAGTCTCTATCTCAATGGCACGAATGGCACGTTTGCAAGAATCGACATCAGTCTTGTTGTGCATATTGGAACCGGTTTTCTTCTTCAGTTCCTCGAGCATGGCAGTCAGTTCCTCAAGCGATTTTCCCTCAAGAGAAGCGCGAAGAACTTTATCCTCTGGCACTCTTTGAAGGTTATAGTTCTTGAGAACGGCTTCAATATATAGGCCTGTACCACCACAGAGCACGACTTCCTTGCGCCTTGCCGTTATGTCATCATAAGCCTTCTGGAAATCCTGCTGATATCGGTAGAGATTGTATTTCTCTCCAGCATCGCAGATATCAACAAGATGGCAAGGCACTACGCTGCCATCAGGAAGCTGATAATCGGCCAGGTCTTTACCCGTACCAATATCCATTCCACGATATACCTGTCGTGAATCGGCAGAGATTATTTCTCCGTCAATGGCAGCTGCAAGAGCCACTGCAAGCTTCGTTTTGCCTGAAGCAGTAGGTCCTAGAATGGTTATCATAAGCCTTTAATTTGATGCAAAAGTACATTTTTTTTGTGTAATAATCCACATTTTACATTAAATGTTATAGCAAAACGACAAAAATATGTAACTTTGCGCAAGATTGCAACTTTAAACGTACAAAAAATTCTAACAAACCAATACAAGATGAACTTCATTAAACATGTACTTGCCACTGTAGTAGGCATCTTGGCATTCTCTGCCATCATGACCCTTTTCTTCATTTTCAGCCTCATAGGAATGGCTTTCTCTGGCGGTAGCTCTTCTTCCGTTCCAAGCAACTCCGTCTTCGTCATAGATCTCTCAGGACAACTAACAGAACGTTCGGAAGCAGACCCTCTCAATGCTTTCCTCGGTAATGGCACTGAGTCTTTGGCTCTTGACGACCTCGTAAACAACATCAAGAAAGCAAAGGAGAATGACGACATCAAGGGAATCTTCCTTGAGTGCAGCGCATTCTCGCCTGACTCGTACGCCTCTCTCGAAGAGGTTCGCCGTCAACTCCTTGAATTCAAGAAGAGCGGAAAGTGGATTGTGGCTTACGGCGACGAATACACTCAGGGCACATACTATCTGGCTTCCGTAGCCGACAAGGTTCTTATCCACCCTCAGGGCGTGCTCGATTGGCACGGTATGGCAGCAGAACCTATGTTCCTCAAGGATGCACTCGCTAAGTTTGGCATCAAGTTCACTGTTACTAAGGTGGGAAAATACAAGAGTGCACCTGAGATGTACACTGCTGACGGCATGAGCGAGCCTAACCGCGAACAGGTTACAGCATACATTACAGGCATTTGGAATAATGTAGTATCTGACGTGGCTGCCAGCCGCAAGATATCAGCAGACAATCTCAATGCTTACGCTGACAGTCTCATAACTTTCGGTGACCAGAAGAAATATGTTGAGTATAAGATGGTTGACCAGCTCGTACAGAAGTCGGAAGTAAAGAAGATTGTCAAGAAGCTTCTCAAGATAGACGAGGACGACGACATCAAAACAGTCTCTATGGCAACTATGAATCAGCAGGACAATGTTGACACAAAGGGCGAAGAGATTGCTGTTTACTACGCTTACGGAGACATCGTTGACGACATGGCTGCGGGACTTTCACAGGAGACTCAGATCGTTGGCGACAAGGTGGCAGACGACCTTCTCGCACTCGCCGACGACGATAACGTGAAGGCGGTTGTCCTCCGCGTTAACAGTGGTGGCGGTAGCGCCTTCGCTTCTGAGAAGATGTGGCAGGCAGTGAAGACTCTCAAGGTAAAGAAGCCTGTGGTTGCGTCCATGGGTGGAATGGCTGCTTCAGGCGGTTACTACATGAGCTGCTTGGCAAACTGGATTGTAGCAGAGAAGACAACGCTCACCGGCTCTATCGGAATCTTCGGCATGTTCCCTGACGCAAGCAATCTCATCACGGAGAAACTTGGCGTGAAATACGACCTAATAAAGACTAACGAGCACGCAGACTTTGGCACCATGTCACGTTCAATCAACGACGACGAGATGGCCATTCTCAACAAATACATCACTCGCGGATACAATCTCTTCCTATCTCGTGTAGGCGAAGGTCGCAAGATGAAGACGGAAAATGTGGACAGCGTGGCGCAAGGACGTGTTTGGCTTGGTCAGGACGCTATCAACCAGAAACTCGTTGACCAGCTTGGCGGTATAGACTTAGCAATAAAGAAGGCTGCCGAACTTGCCAAGGTTAAGGAATATCACCACAAGGATTATCCTGTAAAGGAAGATGCTTCTCTAAAACTTTTCGCTAAGGAGAAGGGCAAGGGCATTCTTGACGAACAGCTGCGCGCCACACTCGGAGACTTCTACAGCACTTTCGCCCTCATCAAGACTGTTGAAAAGCAGGATCGCGTTCAGGCCAGAATTCCTTACATCCTTAATATAAAATAAATCCCACAAATGCGCTTTCTCCTCTACCCTATCGCATGGATCTACGGCATTGTCATAGCCGTTCGCAATCACCTTTTCGACACAAACGTGCTGAAAAGGAAGAGCTACAACATTCCCATAATCTCCGTGGGCAACATCACCATGTGTGGTACTGGCAAAACTCCGCACACGGAATATCTCATTCGTCTGTTGAAAAACTCATGCAAGACAGCTGTTCTCAGTCGTGGATACAAGCGATTGACCAAAGGCTATGTGCTGGCAACAGACAAGACGGAGATGAAGGATATTGGCGACGAGCCGTTCCAAATGCATCAGAAGTTCCCTGATGTCACGGTAGCCGTCTGCGAAAAGCGTTGCGAGGGCGTAGAAAGACTGATGGATGAAGAGAAGGTTGAGGCTATAATTCTCGACGATGCCTACCAACACCGTTACATAGAACCAGGACTAAGCATCTTGCTCGTTGACTTCAACCGTCCAATAGCTCGCGACCATCTTCTGCCTGTTGGCATGCTTCGAGAACCCATGAGCGCAAAGAAACGCGCTGACATTATAGTTGTTACCAAGTGTCCTCGCGACATAAGTCCGCTTGACATTCGCGTTTGTACAAATGACATTCGCGTACTCGCGTTTCAGAAGCTATTCTTCTCAACGATGGACTACTCTCCATTGGAACCTCTTTTCCAACAGGAATTGCCTAAGATTCCATTGTTCGACCTGAAGAAGATGAATGTACTGCTCGTCACAGCGATCGGTTCTCCTGAGCAAATCATCAAGGACCTTGAGCCTTACGGTGCAAAATTCAAGGAACTCCATTATCGCGACCATCATCAGTTTACCGAAAAGGAAGTCTATGAAATAAATGAAACCTTCTCGTTCATGCCATCGCCAAAGATTATGATTACGACAGAGAAGGATGCTACGCGACTGCAGAATCTTAACGGTTTCTCCCTTGACATCAAGAAGTCGGCATACACGCTCCCTATCAACGTTCGCATACTCCTTGACCAGGAAGAAGAATTCAACCAGATAGTGCTCGACTACGTATTCAAAGACAGCACAAATCTCAGTGCAATTCCTACGGCTGAAGAAACCTTGGAAGAGACTTCTATTGACAAATCACAAAACAGTACTGTAACAATCAGTTTCAAGGATTAAGTTAGCAAAGCTAATCAAACTTATTACTTACTACTTATTCCTTATTACTTTAATCACCCGAATTATGGAAATACAAAAACTCGGAGAATTCGGTCTCATACATCATCTCACTGACGGCCACGAGGCTAAGAACGCATCCACACTCTATGGCGTAGGAGACGACTGCGCAGTCCTTAACCACGAAGGAAAGCGCGTTCTCGTCACTTCAGACATGCTTATGGAAGGCGTCCACTTTGACCTCACATACATCGGGCTTGAACATCTCGGCTACAAGTCGGCAATGGTAAACATCTCCGACATCTTCGCCATGAACGGAAAGCCAGAGCAGATGGTTGTCAGCATAGCTCTCTCAAAGCGTTTCTCGGTGGAAGACATGGAAGCTTTCTATAGCGGACTTCGCCGCGCATGCGACAAATGGAATGTGGACATCGTGGGAGGTGACACAACATCTTCGCTCACCGGGCTTGCCATATCCATTACCTGCATCGGTTCTGCCAACGACAACGAGATTGTCTATCGCAATGGCGCAAAGGAAACGGACCTCATCTGTGTGTCTGGAGATCTTGGCGCTGCCTATATGGGACTCCAAATTCTTGAGCGCGAAAAGGCCGTATATTATCAGCAGCTTCGTGAAGCCCAGGCTAAATCGGCAAATCCTAAAGAGGTTCCCGCCATTAACTTCCAGCCTGACTTTGCCGGCAAGGAATACCTTCTTGAACGACAGATGAAGCCTGAGGCACGCGGTGACATCATAGAGAAGCTCGCCTCTTTCAGCATAAAGCCTACAGCCATGATAGACATTTCCGACGGTCTCTCTTCAGAGATTCTCCATATCTGCAAGCAGAGCAACTGCGGTTGCCGCATCTACGAGAAGAACCTTCCGATAGACTATCAGACAGCTGTCACGGCAGAAGAGTTCGAGATGAACGTTACCACTTGCGCCCTTAATGGCGGAGAAGACTACGAGCTCCTTTTCACAGTTCCTATCGGCGACCTCCAGAAGATTGAGCAGATAGAAGGCGTCAAGATGATAGGCTACATCACAAAGTCTGAACTCGGTACGCAGCTCATAGCTCGCGACGAACAGGAATTCGAACTCAAAGCCCAAGGTTGGCAGCACGTGTAGGGATTTACTATTTACGGATTTACGATTTTCCATTTCAAAACTTCGTAACTTCGAAACTTCGAGAATTCGAAAAATCGAAGAATCGGATAATCGAAAACTCGAATATCCGAAAAAAATCACCAAATCATCAAATCATAAAATCGCCAAATGAAACTGGTTCTCGCATCCAATAGTCCTCGCCGCAAGGAACTCCTTGCCGGTCTTGACATTCCTTTCGAGGTTCGCGTCATAAGCGGCATTGATGAATCACACCCTGAAGGTGTCGATATATATTCCATACCAGAAGCCCTTGCCCAAAGAAAGGCTGCTGCCTATAAGGACAATCTCGCCGATGACGAAGTAATCCTTACGGCCGATACCGTTGTCATACTCAACGATGAAATTCTAGAGAAGCCTTCATCCCTTGAAAATGCAAAGGAAATGCTTCGCCAGCTGAGTGGCAAGTCGCATAGCGTAGTAACTGGAGTTTGCATCGGCACGAAGGAGGATCTCAATTATTCCCACTTCTCTGTTCTCACCGAAGTGCACTTCAAGGAACTCTCCGACGAGGAGATCAATTACTATGTAGAAACCTATCGTCCTTTGGACAAAGCAGGGGCCTATGGAATACAGGAATGGATAGGCTATGTTGGCGTCACAGGCATCGACGGAAGCTTCTACAATGTAATGGGATTACCAGTACAAAGAATATATCCTGAATTGACAAAAATCATCAATACGTCAATTTAGGCAAAAATAATACAGAAAACACTTGCAGGTTTGCGAAATAGTCGTAAATTTGCACCGTGTTTTTCATGGTATTAGATTATTAAGGTTAGAAGATTGGTTGTCGTGAGACAATCAATTTTTTTTATCCCCATGCCTGCCGAATGGTTAGCATGGGGATATTTGTATATAAAAAAGGCTCTCCTCATAGAACAAATATTCATAGAGGAAAGCCTCGTCTGCTTCTATTTGTATTTCTTTTTACACCTTTACATAGTCCACGAACGAGTAGCGATGGGCGTGTTTCTCGTCTTTGTCGTGATCTTCGCGTGCGAATTCTTTCCAAATGGTCTTGTCAACTTCTGGGAAGAAGGCATCTGCTTCTGCTGGAGTGTCATCAACTTCTGTAAGGCAAAGCCTGTCAGCAAGTGGAAGTGATGCTCTGTAGAGCTGTTCGCCTCCGATGATGTAAACATCCTCGTCTTTGCATGAGGATAGTGCTGCTTCAAGGGAATGGAACACTTCTGCACCTTCAAGTACGAGAGATTCATTTCGTGAAATAACTACATTTCTGCGATTAGGAAGAGCGCCCTTCGGCAGAGACTCGAAAGTCTTTCTGCCCATGATGATAGTATTGCCTGTTGTGAGTGCCTTGAAGCGCTTCAGGTCGTTAGGCAACCAATAGATAAGTTTATTCTGAAAGCCTATGGCATTGTTCTTTGCCACGGCAGCAATGATGTTTAGCATAATTATCCTTTGTTAGATTTGATTGCGAGATTTATTATTCTTCGCCGTAGCGTTCCTTTGTAATCTGATCAAGTGACTTACCACGAGTGTCAGGAGCGCCGATAATACCTACTATGAGAGAAACTGCTAGGAGGGCAATCATGCACCAAGCAGCAATCTCGAAACCTTCACCTCCAGCATAGATTGACTGGAAGACTATTCCCCATATTGCACAGAGTCCACGAACGATGAAGAACATCAATCCTTGAGCTCCAGCACGGAACTTTGCAGGGAAGAGTTCTGTACCCCACAGAGCGTAGAAAATCTGTACGGAAAGTCCTCCCTGAATACCCCAAAGTATAGAGAATGCTATTGCACCGTTCATGCCAAGTTCGCCACCTGTGAGCACAACCATTATCCATGGACAAAGAGCAACGACAAGTCCTAAGACATAAATCATCTTATGGCTCTGCTTGTCAACAATCTTTGCCGTGATGAATGTTACGCCAAC
>JAZRYU010000041.1:0-14586 GCA_045600885.1 Prevotella sp. | reverse complement strand
AGCTCATCTGAGCTCATATAACGATGCTCAAGTAGTACAAACTACTTTTCGCATCAACCCAAGTTAACGGCAGAGGCGGGACTAAAATCCCGATAATGCCATGTTATTTAATTTAAAATTGCTACTTTTTGTAGCGGACTCCTAGATAAATCCCTAATAATCAAGTACTTTCAAACAGCTCCAAGAAGGCAGACAACATACATAATAACAAGCAAAACGACAAGCAAAACGACAACATGGTAATAAATATTAATAATATATAAAAATATCTCTCTGACGGAGAGATACAAAAAAGCCGTTCATTTCCGTTTTTGTTTTGAATCTGTACGGAATGAGAAGGGCAGAATAAGGGCAAGAATAAAACACCACTTAACTCTCTAAGTATCAAAGCATTCAAGATTTACAATCACAGAGAAGGGCAAATAAAAGGGCAAATAAAGGGCAACATCGGAATAAATATTAATAAAATATCTCTCTGACGGAGAGATACAAAAAGACGTTCGTACGGTTTTTAAGCATTTTCTTGCGACGAAAATGAAAGTTTCCTGCGAAGCCTATTGCGAGTTTGAGAAAAACATCGTACCTTTGCCGCCGCAAAAGCCCGCCGCAAAAGCAAGTTTTAATTGCTGCGCGCATTTCCATATTCACTCCCTAACGACGCCATGAGGCGTCGTTTCCACTAAGAGAAAACAATAACCAAAAAACTAAAAACCAAAACATGATACTCCTACTCGCACTATATTTCCTCCTCCTTTTCGCCGTTTCAAAACTGACGGCTAAGACTGACAGCAATTCGGCTTTCTATCGTGGCGAGAAGAAATCGTCGTGGCTGATGGTTGCCTACGGAATGATTGGCGCATCGGTCAGCGGAGTAAGCTTCGTGAGTGTGCCGGGCATGGTGATCACTCAGGACATGACATACCTGCAGACCTGCTTCGGCTTTATCCTCGGCTATTTCATCGTAGCCTTCGTTCTCCTGCCTGTCTTCTACAAGCTGAACACGACGAGCATCTACGAGACCATCGGCAATCAGCGCATAGCCGCCCTACTCTACTTCGTTTCCGACATGCTCGGCAGTGCGGTGAAGTTCTTCCTCGTATGCTCAATGCTGCAGATATTCATCTTCGACGAACTCGGTGTTCCGTTCGTTGCAACCGTGCCTCTGCTCGTTCTCTGCATTTGGCTGTACACAAAGACGGGAGGAGTAAGAACCTTGGTCTTCACGGATGTGCTACAGACAACTTGCATGCTTGCCGCGCTCATCGGACTATTATGGTCAGCGGGAACATGGATCGCGGAAAACGGCTCGGAACCGTGGTCGGCGGCCGTAAGGGAAAGCCAAATCCTCGCCCTACATAGTCCGCATCTGAGGGTGGTTGAGTTCAGCGATTTCAAGAGCACACAGAACTTCTGGAAACAGTTCTTCTCTGGCGCATTCATCGTCGTCGTCATGACCGGTCTGAACCAGAACATGATGCAAAAGAACCTGACCTGCCGAACGCTGAAAGAGTCGCAGAAAAACATGTCGCTCTGCGGTTTCTTCTTTGTTCCCGTGAACTTCCTCTTCCTCATTCTCGGCGTCATGTTGACGATTTGGGTGGAGAACGGCTCGGACCCCCTCGCCCTACAGGGTGGTATGCCGAAGGGTGACGATCTGCTGCCGATGTATATCCAAGCAAGCAATCTCCTATGGGTAAAGATACTCTTCGTTCTCGGCATCATCTCCGCAGCTTTCTCTTCTGCCGACTCAGCCCTAACAGGACTGACTACGAGCTTCTGCGTTGACATCATGCGAAAGCCGGAAGACGAAACCCTCCGCAAGCGCATCCACCTGCTGATGGCAGTGGCGTTCATCGGTGTGGTCTTCCTGATCAAAGCCATCGGTTCGGGCAGTCTGCTGGACCTTGTTTACGTCCTTGTCAGCTACACTTACGGTCCGCTCTTAGGTCTCTTCGCCTTCAATCTTCTGTACAAGAAGACAACCCTTCCTGGCATTCCGACGCTCCTGATCTGCATCGCAGCACCCGTCTTGTGCTATCTGCTCAATCAGTTTACTGTTGCAGAATACGACTATAAATTTGGCTACGAATTACTACTTTTGAACGGCTTTTTGACCTTTATTGGCATAAATTCGCTCAATCTCCTTGCAAAAAGTAAAAAAATATAGACTAAAGTTGGTTGTTTTCCGTTTTTTTCTTACCTTTGCATCACAATATGGGCGGTTTTTCACACCATCACCCATGATTTCACACATAATATGAACACAAATACAAGAATCGTAATTTTTGATTTTGACGGAACTCTTGGTGACACCAAGAAGGTAATCATCAAGACTATGCAGGCAACCATCAAGGAGCTCGGATTGCCGGAACGTTCAGACGCAGAATGTCAGGCCATGATTGGTCTGCCACTTGAGGCCGTGCCTGCGGCTCTCTTCCCTGAGGTTGACATCCCTGCCAACAAATATGCAAATTCATACCGCCGACTCTTTGCTGGCTACAACGAAGAAGGCGCAGTGGAACTGTTCCCACATGTGAAGGAAACACTTGAGGAACTCCGTGGTCAGCGCATCATGATGACCATTGCCAGCAGCCGCTCTCACCAGACTCTCGCTGACTACATTGAGAACCTCGGTCTGCGCGACACTATCAGCTATGTTCTCGGAGCAGAGAACGTAAAGCGTCCGAAGCCAGCGTCTGATCCTGTTGACAAGACCCTCATGATCTTCTCTCTCCGTCCAGAGACCTGCATCGTTGTTGGCGACACTATCTACGACATCCAGATGGGCAAGAATGCCGGATGCCGCACAATCGGTGTCTCTTACGGCAACAACACTCGCGAGCAGCTTGAAGAGGCTGGTGCAGACTACGTAATCGATGACATTCAGGATCTTCTGAAATACATCTAAAAACAGTGCAGAATGTTTTCAAAACTGAAAGAAGTATTTTCAAGAAAGAACAAGTTGCTGGCGGTGGAGAAACCATCGTCAACAGAAGCCATGTCCAATGCTCTTACGCTGCTGAACTGCACGTTCAACATTGATAGCAACGAGAACAAGGATCAGGTTATATACTTCAAATACCAGGGGCTGAACTTCCGTGCCTTCACTTTCGGCAATGAAGACAATACCGACTGCAACCTCGACTTCCATGCCGGCGCATATCCTTTTTCCGACCTAGAATTTTTGCGTCAGACGACAAACAGCGCTAACAGCTCCGTGTCGCCTGTCCACTTCTATTTCGTCAGCGATGCACAGGAGAACGTCTTCAATCTCTACGCCTCTTCCACGCTGACCAACGTGCCAGAGATAGAAGACCTGAAAGATACGCTCAGCAAGACCCTTGAGACCTTCTTCTACGCCCAGCGCAACTTCGACGAGAACATCAAGAAGAAGCGCGAGGAGAAGATTGCCGACGAGGAGACTCTCCACATGAACCTCCACGAGATATGGATGGCACGCGAGATGGAGATAGCGCTTCAGCCGAAGAGTCAGCTCACGGCAAACAGCGACGCAAGGAACATGCTGCTCACAGACTTTCTGGAAGATGCCTACCAGATACAGAGCGTGGAGATTGAGTCTATCGACATCTGCAACCGCGATCGTAACATCCGCATCACAGACACAGAGAGGATTCACTCCCTCAAGCTGATAGACCCTATCATCACAAAAGACGATACGTCTGGCGAATACACCGATGCCTACGACACAGCCACCATCACCGTGCTCTACCTTCAGCCGAGCGGCGAGATGCGCAGCATAATGCTCTCGCTAAGGATTGAGAACAAGCTGAAGCAGGCTATTTATTTCCGCGTGACAGCCCTTCGTGAAGGCGACTGCATAGCAATGGACAGCCTTTGGGGAAACACGCGCAACATGCCTCACGCTCTCAGTATGCTCCTTGCCGTGGAGAACGGTACGGATGCAAGGAAGAAGGCGGAGGTGAAGTATATGTGGAACGAGACACAAAAGAAGGTGGAGAACGGCGAACAGCTCAGCGACGACGAGGAATACCTCCTTCGCATCTCTTCCGTACCGCAGCTTGCCGACAATGCCTATTGGGGTCGCAAACACTTCAACCAGAAGCGATATGCCGAAGCCCTGAAGCATTTCCTCAATGCGCATGAGTATCTAGAGAAGCATTTCTTCGATGATTTCTGGAACGATGCCGTACGCGAGTATTTTGCCCGTAACAGCTGGTACATCGGATTCTGCTACTGCGAACTCTCCCAGCCAGCCCTTGGCGTTCACTATGCAGAGAAGGCAAACCTTATCTACCCTTGTCCTGTCCATCAGATGACGCTCATTAAGGCAATGTTCCTCGCTGACGATTTCCGCATCTTCCACGAGATAAACACACGCATCGCAGAGATAGAAGAACTGAACAGCAAACTCAAGGAAGAGGAACCTGTCCCAGAGGCACAGGCTGAGATGTACGACTTCCTCCAGAGCTCTTATGTCCTCGCCCTTATCAAGCATCGCAAATGGAACGACGCAAAGCTTAAGCTAGAGAACATCATCGAAAATGCCAACGATCCCGGCATGAAGGAATGGGCACAGAAAAAACTGGAGGAAATAAAGAAAAAGAAATAAGGACATTCTCTTATTAATGATCAGACGACTTCTATACATACTGCCACTCACTATTCTGCTTCTCGCTGCCTGCACAGACGACGAGTCGTTCTCTACGTCGAGAGCCGACATCCTTTCCTTTGCCACAGACACGGTGAAGATGGACACGGTGTTCTCAAAAGTGCCGGCTGCAACGAAGTCGTTCTGGATATACAACAACTCTGCCGACGGAATACGATGCTCAAAGGTTGCTCTGGAAAAAGGCAATCAGACCGGCTTCCGAGTGAATGTTGACGGAGAGTATCTCTCTGCCGAGAGAGGCTTTCAGCTGAACGATATTGAGGTGAGAAAAGGAGACTCCATTCGCGTCTTCATAGAACTCACTTCGCCAGAGCAGGGCAAGGTGGAGCCGAACCTTATTGAAGACAATCTCCTGTTCCAGCTTGAGAGCGGCGTGCAACAGCGCGTCAACCTCAACGCATGGTCATGGGATGCCATAAAGATCAGCAATTATGTTGTCAGCGGAACACAGGAATTCTCCAGCGAAAGACCGATCGTGGTCTATGGAGGAATAAAGGTGGACTCTACAGCAAACCTCATCCTCAACGAAGGTGCCACGCTCTTTTTCCATAGTGGCGCAGGCATTGACATCTACGGTCAGCTGACCTGCAAAGGAACAGCAGAAAAGCCCGTTACGCTACGCGGCGACAGACTCGACCGCATGTTCGACTATCTGCCTTACGACCTTATCAGCGGACAATGGAAAGGTCTGCACTTCTACAGTTCCTCATTCAACAACCAGCTGAAGTTCACCGACATACATTCAGCCTTCGACGGCATAGTCTGCGACTCATCTTCCACACAGACGCTGAAGCTTCTCATGGAAAACTCCACTGTACACAACTGCCAGGGATATGGCGTGAAGGCAGAGAACTCCGTCGTCGGACTCATAGCTTCACAGATCACTAATACCCTTCACGACTGCGTAAACCTTAACAGCGGATTCACAGAGATTCGCAACTGTACCCTTGCGCAGTTCTATCCGTTCGATTCAAACCGCGGAATGGCTCTGCATTTCACTGACGAGAAGAACGACGTGAACAATATCTCATACGTAGGCGCAAACGGTCTGTCCTGCATGAACACCATCGTCACCGGCTTTGACAGCGACGTCATCCTCGGACAGATGAACGACACGACAGGCACCTACAGCTACTACTTCGCCAACAACGTATTGCGAACACCTCGCATAGAAGACGACACCATCCGCTTCGTCAACAATATCTGGGAGAAAGAACTGGAAGACAGACAGAGCGAAGAGACTGACACAACCACCGGCGAGAAGATGTTCGTGTTTGTCTCTCACGACACTCAGCACTACGACTTCCACCTCGACTCCCTCTCCTGTGCCATCGGCGGTGCAAACATTGAGTATCTGCCAGAAGCAGACCGCGACGGAAAACCGTATAATCCAAACAAACCAGATATCGGATGCTACTCACTATCAACATTACAGAAAAACTATACGAAGAACTGTCTCTGGAGGAGAAGGTTCTGATAGACGCAGCGAAGGAAGCCACCTACAGTTCTTACGCTCCTTACTCCAACTTCTACGTCGGAGCAGCCCTTCAGCTTAAGGACGGAACCATCGTGAAAGGCGCTAATCAGGAGAATGCAGCGTTCGGTGCTGGCACATGCGCAGAGCGTTCTGCCATCTTTGGCGCACAGTCAAACTATCCGCAACTTGCAGTTGATGCCATTGCCATTGCCGCAAGGAATGCTGACGGTTTCCTTAAGAAGCCAATATCGCCATGCGGTATATGCAGACAGGCTATCGTAGAACTGGAACAACGCTACAAGCAGAAGGTCCGCGTGATGATGTACGGAGAGGAAAAAATCTACATCGTTGAGACGATAAAAGACCTGCTGCCGCTATGCTTTGAGGAGTTCTAAAGGGGGCTTTGTTTGCTTTTACGCAAGCAAGTGAAACAATTTGCGCTGTTACACATTATTTATATATAGATTTTTTGTAACTTTGCAGCCATTATGACAAACGATAATTGCTGCATACTTGCTATAGAATCCTCTTGCGACGACACTTCTGCTGCCGTTATGCGCGACGGAGTGTTGCTCTCCAACGTGACTGCTTCGCAAAAAGTTCACGAAAACTACGGCGGTGTTGTGCCGGAGCTTGCTTCGCGTGCTCACCAGCAGAATGTGGTGCCGGTAATTCACGAGGCACTCAGACAGGCTGGCGTTGACAAGAGCGAACTTTCTGCCATCGCCTTCACTCGCGGTCCCGGTCTTATGGGCTCACTCCTCGTTGGAGTAAGCATGGCTAAGGGTATGGCAAGAAGCCTTAACATCCCACTCATAGACGTAAACCACCTGCAGGGTCATGTAATGGCTCATTTCATCCGCTCGAAGGAAGACAGCGAAGAGACCGTTTTTCCTCCATTCCCATTCCTCTGCCTTCTGGTCAGCGGCGGTAATTCGCAGATCATCAAGGTCAGCGCTTATGACAAGATGGAGATCCTCGGACAGACCATCGACGATGCTGCCGGAGAGGCTATCGACAAATGCTCTAAGGTCATGGGATTAGGCTATCCTGGCGGACCAATCATCGACCGACTTGCACGTCAGGGAGATCCTAAGGCGTTTGCCTTTGCAAAGCCAAACATCAAAGATCTCAACTACAGCTTCAGCGGACTGAAGACCAGTTTCCTCTACAGCCTCAACAAATGGATTGAGGAAGACCCTGACTTTGTGGAACACCACAAGGAGGACCTTGCTGCCAGTCTGGAATACACCATCGTTGAGATTCTCATGAAGAAGCTGCGCCTTGCTGTGAAGCAGACAGGCATAAAGCATGTAGCCGTAGCTGGCGGTGTGAGTGCAAACAATGGTCTCCGCAACGCTTTCCACGACCATGCTAAGCGCTACGGATGGAAGATTTATATTCCGAAGTTCTCCTACACTACAGACAATGCGGCAATGATCGCTGCGGCGGCTACTTTCAAATACAAGAACCAGGAGTTCTGTCCTATCGACGCACCTGCATATTCAAAGGTATAAAGACCTCCTGCCCTCCTTGAACAAATACATGACCAATATCGCCAAATACATATTATCACTCCTCTGTCTGACACTCTCGCTCAATGCTTCCGCTCAGGAAGCGTCCGACGACGAGAGCACTGACTCCATTGTGAAGCATGCCCTTGAATCTCATGGCATCACTTTCACACACACCAACAGCATCACATTGCTGGAGAACGGACAGGAGAAGTTTGACGATATGTTTGCTGCCATAAGAAACGCGAAGGAATCCGTCCATCTGGAATACTTCAATTTCCGCAACGATTCCATCGCCAACCTACTCTTCGACCTTCTTGCAGAAAAGGTGAAAGAGGGTGTTGAGGTGCGCGCCTTGTACGATTCTTTCGGAAACTCTTCCAACAATCGTCCGCTGAAGAACAAGCATCTTCGCAGCATTCGTGAACGTGGCATAGAGATCTATGAATTCGACCCTATTGCCTTTCCATGGATAAACCATGTGTTCAGCCGTGACCATCGCAAGATTGTTGTCATAGACGGCAGGATAGCTTATACTGGCGGCATGAACGTGGCTGACTATTACATCAAGGGAACGGAGGTTGTAGGCGAATGGTGCGATATGCACTGCCGACTGCAAGGCGAAGAGGTAAACACGCTTCAGGCTATCTTCCTCCGCATCTGGAACAAGACGTCAGGTCAGAAAGTCGGCGGCACGAAGTATTACCACTGCCTTGCAAATGCGGACTACATAACGCACAATCTGAAGCAGGACGTCAGTGCCACAGCAGGCAAGAAACAGGTGGGCATTGTAAACCGTGAGCCAGGGCGTACGCCAAAAGCCATTCGCCAATTTTATATCGCGGCAATAGACAATGCAAAGGATAGTATAAAACTGATAAATCCGTACTTCACGCTTATCAGTTCTGTAAAGAAAGCACTGAATCGCGCCATCAAGCGAGGAGTTAAAGTGGAGATTCTGATAAGCAAGAACAGCGATATACCGCTCACTCCAGACGCAGGCTTCTACAACGCTCACAAGCTTATGCGCCGAGGCGCAACGGTCTGGATATACGAAGGCGGGTTTCATCACACAAAGATCATCATGGTCGATGGAAAGATCTGCACTGTAGGAAGCGCTAATCTTGACGCACGCGCACTTCGTTTCGACTATGAAGAAATAGCCGTCATCCTTGACAAGGAGACAACACGCCAAATGGACGATGTCTTTGAACGCAACAAGAAACGCTGCTTTCTACTGACTCAAGAGTCATGGAACAAATGGCAAACTCGCTGGACAAAGACCCGCGGCTGGTTCGGACATCTGCTTGCTCCTTGGCTGTAAAACTTAACATCAAGAATTCAAAAAAAGAATTATAAGAATCCGACAAAATAAAATTCTCTAATTCACTAATTCTTGATAATAAAAATATACACAAAACATGAACGAATACGAAATAATGGCCCCTGTGGGCTCAAGAGAAAGTCTGGCTGCAGCCATTCAGGCTGGTGCTGACTCCATATATTTCGGCATTGAGCACCTCAACATGCGCTCACACTCTGCTTCAGTCTTCACGATAGACGACCTCAGAGACATTGCTGCGCAGTGTAACGAGAAGGGCATCAAGACTTACCTCACCGTGAACACCATCATCTACGGTGAGGATATTCCCCTCATGCACAAGATTGTTGATGCTGCAAAGGAGGCGAACATCTCTGCCATCATCGCAAGTGATGTTGCCGTGATGAGCTATTGCAACAAGATCGGACAGGAGGTTCACCTTTCTACTCAACTCAACATCTCAAACATTGAGGCACTGCGCTTCTATGCTCAGTTTGCTGATGTCGTTGTCCTTGCCCGTGAACTCAACATGGATCAGGTAGCTGAGATCTACCGACAGGCTAAGGAGGACAATATCTGCGGTCCTTCGGGTCAGCCTATTCGCATAGAGATGTTCTGCCATGGTGCTCTCTGCATGGCTATCAGTGGCAAGTGCTACCTCTCTCTCCAGAACACAGGCAAGAGTGCTAACCGTGGAGCTTGTATGCAGATTTGTCGTCGCCGTTACATCGTGACCGACGCAGAGACTGGCAATGAGCTTGAAGTAGATAACAAGTACATCATGAGTCCGAAGGACCTGAAGACCATCCGCTTCATCGACCGCATGATGGATAGTGGCGTTCGCGTATTCAAGATAGAAGGACGTGCCCGTTCAGCAGAATATGTTTACACTGTGGTGAAGTGCTACAAGGAGGCTATTCAGAGCGTTCTTGACGGCACGTTCACCGACGAGAAGAAGGACGAATGGGACAAGCGACTTGCCACCGTCTTCAACCGCGGATTCTGGGATGGTTACTATCAGGGACAGACCATGGGCGAATGGAACCAGAACTACGGTTCTGCCGCTACGGAGAAGAAGGTCTATGTAGGCAAGGGCATAAAGTATTTCAGCAAGATTGGCGTTGCCGAGTTCCTTATCGAAGCAGCCGAACTGGACAAGGGCGACAAGATCCTCATCACAGGTCCTACGACGGGCGTCATCTACCTCAATGCTGACGAGATTCGCTATGACCTGAAGCCTGTTGACAAGGCAACAAAAGGTCAGCGCATATCAATTGCTGTTCCGGACAAGGTGCGCCCAAGCGATAAGCTGTATAAGTTAGTGGCAACAAAATAAGATTTCGTAAATTATAAATCCGTAAATTGTAAATAAACAAGATGACAATTCAGGAACTCCAAAACGAAGTAATAGAAGAATTCCAGGACTTTGACGACTGGATGGACAAATACCAATTGCTCATTGACCTCGGCTCAGAGCAGGCTCCACTTGACGAAAAGTACAAGACTCCAGAGAACCTCATTGACGGTTGCCAGAGTCGCGTTTGGCTTCAGGCAGATTTCAACAAGGAGGAAAACAAGATTTCCTTCCAGGCAGAGAGCGACGCTCTTATCGTAAAGGGCATCGTTGCCCTTCTCATCCGTGTGCTCAGTGACCATTCGCCACAGGAAATCATTGATGCCGACATGAACTTCCTTGATGAGATAGGACTGAAGGACCACCTCTCTCCTACCCGCTCCAACGGTCTTCTCGCTATGGTCAAGAAGATGAAAGCTTATGCTATCGCCTTCTCGCTGAAATAGATTATTCTGCAATAACACTTTCCACCCACAACGGACCGTTACCTTGTCCGATGTTCAGGTTCCTGCCTCCCTCAATAGCTTTCTGGATATAGTCTTTAGCCATGCTGACAGACGTTTCAAGGTTGTGACCTTTGGCGAGGTAACTGGCAATGGCAGAAGAAAGGGTGCAACCGGTGCCGTGGAGATTAGTTGTTTCTATGCGTTTGGAGGTGAAGACGACTTCTCGTTCTTCATCTGCAAGCCATAGTTTGTCGGTCATCGCATCACCATCAGCATGACCACCTTTTGTCAAGACAGAGATATTGAGAGTACTGAATGGAGTGTTACTTATGAGATATTCACTCTCTGGAAGATTGGGAGTAACGAGAGTGGCAAGCGGGAAAAGGCGTTTTACAACGACGTCAATGCAATCATCAGACATCAGTCTTGTGCCGCTTGTGGAGAACATTATAGGGTCAACGACAATAGGGAAAGAGGCGTTAGCCAGTTCCTCTATGATAACTTCTGCGATTGCGGCGTTTGGCATCATGCCTATCTTCACTGCCTTGACATCAAAGTCGTCAAAGACGGAGCGCAATTGTTGCCTTACGACTTCTGGAGGTACTGGCATGACATGCTGAACGCCGAGAGTATTCTGGGCGGTTATGGCGGTGATTACCGTTGTGGCGTAGCAGCCACAGTTGGTTATGGTCTTAAGATCCTGCTGTATGCCGGCACCTGCACCTGTGTCGCTACCGGCTATTGTCAATACTATTTCCACGAAAACATTTACCATTTACCATGTACAATTTACAATTATCATTGGAACATTCTTTCATTTTGACTATCTGCGGATTCTGTGTTGCAATGAACAGATGACAAAATGGAAATGGTACATTGTAAATGGTAAATTGTACATGAACTGATTTACTAATTATCTCCAAGCGTCTCCTAAAATCATGGCTCCTCCGAAGCCCATTTCCTTCACTTTTTCCAGTTTATCAAATGTCACGCCACCCAAGGCTACGACTTTCTCGTCAATGATTCCTTCCTGATGAGCACGCCGTATTTCCTCTTCGCTGAAGGCAGACATGTAGCCCTTCTTTGATATGCTGTCAAAGATTGGCGAAAGGGAGAGGTAGTTGCACCTGTCTTTCCACGCCTTTAGTTCTTCAAGGGAATGGCAGCTTCTGCTGATGGAGAGACTTGAAGCTGACGCTTCAAGCACGGGGACTGATGTGCTGCGACCGTTGAGATGAATGCCATGAAGCGCATATTTCACAGCCAACTGATAATGGTCGTGAATGACGAGGCGGCTGTTGACAGGCGATGACTCGTCGGGAACTGCGGCAAGTGTCTGCTGAATAAGCCGCTCAACGTCTTCCACCGAGGCCCCAGGCTTGCGGATATGCACAAGGTCAGCCGTTCCATCTTCGAGGAAAGAGGCTATCTTCTCAGCCTCGTGGTCGATGAAATCTGGAAGAGTGATTATGATGGTCATTTTAGTTATAATTCTGAAGCAGACGCTTCAGACACTGGGGCTGATTAAACTATTTACCATTTGTCCCGAAAAGGTCGAAACTTGCGTCCCAATCCTTCCAAACAGGTTCGCGACCGAGTTCCTTGAGTCGGGCGTTTATCTCAACTGCAGTACGATCATCAGAGACAGTAAACTGCTCCAACGCCTGAGGATAGGTGTGGTAACCGCCTGGATTAACCTTTGATTCTGCCGACATCGTGGTAACACCGAGCGTACACATATTGTCGCGAATGAAGGCAGGCTCACGGGTAGAATAAGAGATATCTACATCGTGGTCAAAGATACGCATGGCGAATGTTGCCTGTGCGAGTTCCTTGTCCGTCATGTAGCAGTTAGGATGGAAGCCTTCGTTCTGCGCCGGACGCATACGAGGGAAGTTCACGCTGTATTTAGTGCGCCAGTAATGCTTCTGGAGATAGCGCAGATGACGAGCCATCATGGTGACATCTGTTCGCCAGTCCTTCTCAAGACCAATGAGAACACCCATACCGATGGAGTGAACGCCAGCCTGTCCCATGCGGTCGAAGCCGTTGCATCGCCATTCGAAGTCGGACTTCTTTCCTGCAGGATGATAAAGCTTGTAGTTCTCGCGACGGTATGTCTCCTGAAAGCAAATAACGCCGTTTAGACCGTGGCCGATAAGTTCCTTGTATTCCTCAGCAGCAAGCGGCATAACCTCAATCTTGATGTTTGAGAAGTAGCGCTTGCCAATGTCAATAGCCTTCGCAAGATAAGGCACGCCAGCCTTTGCCACATTCTCACCCGTAACGAGCAGGATGTTCTCAAATGGAGCAAGCTTCTTTATTGCCTTGTACTCATCCTCAATTTGCTCAGGCGTGAGTATGGTTCTTGCCATTGGATTCTGACGGTGGAATCCACAATAGACACAAGAGTTGGAGCACGCATTTGTGATGTAGAGTGGAATGAACATCGACATCGTTCTGCCGAAGCGTTCCTCCGTGTATTTGCGAGACAAGCGTGCCATTGTCTCAAGATATGGCTCTGCCGCTGGGGAGAGCAGTGCCATGAAGTCGTCTATGTCGCAATGGTTCTTTGCCAATGCGCGACGGACGTCCATATCTGTTTTGGAGGCAATCATTTCGGTTGTCTCGTCCCAGTCGTAATTCTTTAGTTCGTCTGAAAACACTTTTATATTTACTATTTAACGATTTACTGTTTACTATTTATCTGCATATTGTATAGCCTCACTATGAATCTTCATAGGGGGTAGGGAGGGCTATATTTTGAGAAGCTATGCTTTAGAAATTCTGCATGGCTGGAAGGAATACTCTTTCAGCTCTGTTATCGTAGGATGCTCACCGCAAACAGGGCATTCGGCATTGCGACTGAATGCTATAGTTTGGAAGTTCATGGTGAGAGCATCAACGATAAGCAACTGGTTGGTGAGGAGTTCTCCTACGCCAGTGAGGTATTTAATCGCTTCTGTAGCCTGTATAGAGCCCATGATACCTACAACACTGCCAAGCACTCCCACCGTAGAACAAGTCTCAACCTCATTCTCTGCTGGTGGCTCGGGGAAGAAACAACGATAGCAAGCCGTGCCAGGAACATGCGTCATCACCTGTGCTCCGTACTTCACCACGCCACCGGCGCAGAATGGTTTCCCTGCCATCACACAGGCATCGTTCACAAGATACTTCGAAGCAAAGCTGTCCGTACAGTCGATTATGAAGTCATAGTCAGCGATGATGTCCTTCGCATTGTCCTCGGTGATGAAGCAATCGTAGGTGATAACCTTCACATCGGGGTTTATCCTGCGCATCTTCTCCGCAGCAGATTCCACCTTCGACTTGCCTTTGTCCTCCGTGAAATGGATGACCTGACGCTGAAGATTGCTGACACTCACTACATCGGCATCTGCAATACCAATGGTGCCAATACCTGCGGCAGCAAGATAGAGAGCGTTAGGCGAACCGAGTCCGCCAGCTCCTATCAGCAGAACCTTGCTCTGAAGCAGTTTCTCCTGTCCTTCCTTGCCGAATCCTTCCAGCAGGATATGGCGGGAATATCGTTGTTCTTGATTTGTAGTCATAGTGTAAAATGAAAATGATATCCTTGTCCCTTTTGGGTTCAGATTCCTTTTTGTGGAAACGACACCCCATGGCGTCGTTAGGAAGCGACAAGGGATGACCAAGCGGTAGCTTAACGACTCTAAGTTTGCAGTCGAAAAATCAGCTATATATCTAGAGAGCTAGAAGATTAGATGCTTGATACTTTGAAAAAGTTTAGAATCTATTCTTTCAATACGGAAAATCTTCTTACCTTTGTTGTAAAAAGGAGAAG
>JAZRYU010000040.1:0-5944 GCA_045600885.1 Prevotella sp. | reverse complement strand
CTTTAACTTCCATGAAGGTCTGTGTTATAGTTCACTGAGCAATTCCTCAACAGGTCGTGCTTTCCCTTCTTTCAGTTCCTTGAAAGCTTGTGTAAGGCTTTCCTTCATCATCATCTGTTGGCGACGCGTAGCCACCTCTTTGGCATTGTTGTCGATGATGTATTTTGCGAAAGCTCTTTGGACACTTTTTGATGATGACGCAAAGTGTGCCATTAATGCTTCAAGCGGACTCATGCTTATAGGTTGTTGTACAGTAACGGTTGCCATATTTTCTGTAAATTGGTCCATTGTAATTGATGATTAATGGCGCAAAGTTAGTAAAAATACTTAATTTTCAATCAAAAAATAAAGATATTTTTATTTACAATGCGTTTTTTTCTATTTTTATATCATTAGAAAGCCTGATAACCGACACATAACTCATTTCAGAACCCAAACCGCCGCAGATGCAAGTGGTAATCTCACAAGCATCTGCGGCGGTGGTTTGTTACGGAGAATGCTTAAAATATTTTATTTTGTGAAATTATTTATTGAAATATTTTGTCCAATGAAACATTATTCCTAATTTTGCGCCAAGAATCAACAACTTTGTATGACATGAAATACTCTCTTTTACCCCTTGCAGCATTGATGGTTCTTTTCTCATCATGCAAGAACGCTGCTACTGAGGAAGAAATTCCGGAAGAACCGAAAATCGTAGAACCGGCTGTTCTTCCCGATACAGCTTTTGCCTCAGTCGAAGAACTGGACTACGAAGTGGAAATCGTTGACACGACGATGTCCGGTCAGTTGCAATTCACTCACAGCGAGTATCAAGACACAGTTTCCCAACTCACCTTCCGTGGAAACAACTTCCGCAATGCCGACTTCCACGGCAAGGTAAAGGGCAAGCCGACAAAGATTGTCGTTGACTGGACTTTTGAGACGGAGCAAGGTCGTCCGGCATCGCTCGGTGGTAGTTGGGGCGGTGGTAATGGTTGGACTGGCCAGCCGCTCTACGTGCAATGGCCAGACTCCATAGCTCAGCTTATGAAGAAGGCTCCTGGCGTAACGGCAGAATTGGACAGTGTAGAGCTCATCGTCGGATCTCTCTGCGGTCAGATTTACTTCATAAATCCTACTACCGGCAAGAAAACCCGCGAACCGCTTGATGGCGGTGCGGTGCTGAAGGGTACTCCATCCCTGGATCCTTCGTGGAACGGAAATCTCTATGTCGGTCAGGGCGTTTCTTTCAGTGGTTCTACGATGGGCAATCAGGCGTTCAACCTCTTTACCATGAAGCGCACTTACTATATGCCGCACGATCCGAAAGCACGTCGCGGATGGAATGCGTTTGATTCTTCTGCCATCAGCGCTGGCGGTTTCCTATTCTGGCCTGGCGAGAATGGCACATTATATAAATATGTGCGCGAGGCAGACACACTCAAGCTCCATTCTGCAATGCGATATAATGCAAAAGGACACAGAGCCGCGGGCATGGAGTCGAGCATGGCTGTATATAGCAACTATGGCTATGTATCAGACAGCGAAGGTAATATCCTCTGCGTAAACCTAAACACGCTGAAGCCTGTATGGCGATACAACAATATGGACGACAGCGACTCAAGTCCTGTGCTTGAACTTGAGAATGGCGTACCTTATATCTACAGTGGTTGTGAGGTAGATAAGCGCGGCACAAATCAGCCGGCACGTCTTGTGAAAATAAACGGTCTGACAGGTCAGCAGGTTTGGCTGCATGAGGAAGTTTGCGTGCGTTGGCATCGTGGTGGCAACGACTACTCTGACGGTGGCTACTTCGGCACTCCGCTGTTGGGTAAGGGAAATTGCAACAACCTTATTTTCGCGACTCCTTGTAAGCATGGCAGTGAGCGAGGATATATTCTTGCCATAGACCGTAAGACGGGTAAAGAGGTTTATCGCACTCAGTTGCAGCGTTATGCTTGGTCGTCTATGGTCAGCTTTTATAACGAGAAGGACGAGATGTTCATCTTCCTCGGCGATTGTATAGGCAATGTTTATCTCGTGGAAGGAAAGACGGGAAAGATACTCTTCACCGAGCATTATGGCGACAACTTCGAAGCGTCGCCGGTCGCATTCGGAAACAGTGTTGTCTTAGGTTCACGAGGTAACAGAATCCTAAAGATGAGTATTTTATAGAACTCTATAAGCAAAAAGATGGGAGTGTCAGATGTTTATTTTCTGACACTCCCATCTTTAATTGATAATGGAAAATTGATAATGGATAATTATTTGCCGCGCAGCCCAATTATCCATTGTCAATTGTCCATTCTCAATTTGAAATATTATTCTACCGTAATCATGCAGTCCTTGACGTTTACGCTGCTGTTTCCGACCATGATCTTAAACTCGCCTGGCTCTAAGACCTTGTTGAGAGATGAGTCGTAGTACATGAGGTCGTTCTTGCAGAGAGTGAACTCAACGTCCTTCGCTTCGCCAGCCTTGAGGTAAACCTTCTGGAAACCGCGCATTTCCTTTACAGGGCGCACGCTGTTTGAATATTCGTCGTGGATATAGAGCTGAACAACCTCAGCGCCATCCTTTGCAGAAGTGTTCTTTACGTTGCATGAGATCTTGATCTCTTCGTCAGAAGAATACTTTGCCTTGCTTGCTGTAGGAGCTGAAACCTCGAAAGTAGAGTAGCTCTTGCCGTAGCCGAAAGGATAGAGGCAGTGCTCGTCAACGTTTGTTGGCTCGTAGATGTAAGAGCGGAAGCGGTTTGGCTTGCGGTTGTAGTAGCAAGGGAGAGAACCTGTAGAGCGTGGCATTGAAACTGAAAGCTTTGCCTCAAAGTTCTTTTCGCCGAAGAGAAGGTCTGCTGCTGCATTACCACCTTCCTCGCCAATGTAGAAGCACTGAACGAGAGCGTTTGAGTTTGCCTTTGCATTATTGAGAAGCAGAGGACGACCGCCAGTAACCATTGTTACTACTGGCTTGCCAACCTTCTTGATAGCCTCGATGAACTCATCCTGATAGCCGAGCATGTGGAGGTCGTCACGGTCGCCTACGTGGAAGATTTCGCCCCAAGCCTCGCGGCAGAAGCTTTCGTTCTCGCCTACGCAGAGTACAACCACGTCAGCCTTCTTTGCAACCTCGATAGCCTCCTTGAGGAGCTGGTCGTTGACTTCCTTTGTCTGAAGGTCGTTATTGTTGTTTCCCCACCACTGACCAGGAGTAACAGAGTACTGGCAACCGAGAGAATAGAGCACTTCGATGTTCTTGCCCTTAGCATAGTTTTTGATACCGTCGAGGATTGTCACGCCAGGGAACTTTGGCTCTGCAGTATAACCACCGTAAGGAAGTTCGGTAGCATTTTGTCCCATAACGGCGATTGTAAGCTTCTTGCTGCCATCAAGTGGAAGAATGCCGTCGTTCTCAAGGAGCACCATTGTCTTCTGGGCAGCCTCACGAGCAACAGCCTTGTGCTCAGCGCAGTTGTTTACAGACTGCATGTACTTCATGTCGGCTGGCTTATCCTCGTCGAAAAGTCCAAGGCGATACTTCACCATGAATACATTATAGAGAGCGTTGTCGATGACAGACATTGGCACGCGACCTGATTCAACAGACTCCTTAAGCATCTGATAAGTACCTTCAGAACCGATGATGTCAACATCGATACCAGCCTGGATAGCCATTTCGGCAGCAGCCTGGAGAGAAGGAGCAATGCGGTTTACGGTGTTTACAACGTCAACGGCGTTCTGGTCGGAGATAACAGCGCCCTTGAAACCGAGCTTGCCGCGAAGAACATCCTGAAGGAGGAACTTGTTTACTGTAACAGGAATGTCGCAAACGTCATTGTAAGCTGGCATCACGCAAGCAGTTCCAGCCTTGATAGCCATCTCGAAAGGAAGGGCATGATTGTTGAGAAGGTCGTTGTAGTTGCCTGGGTAAGCAGCTACGTTACGTCCGCCTTCCACCTGACCGTGTCCCATATAGTGCTTGAGGGTTGCAGCCATGTAGAGCTCGCCGTTGCTGCCCATCTTCTGGAATGAGCGAACAGCCTGACTGCCAAGAGCACCGCTGAGGTAAGGATCCTCTGAGTACATCTCTTCGATACGTCCGAAACGAGGTTCGCGGGCGAGATCGAGGATAGGAGAGAAGAACATGTTGATGCCGCGAGAGTGAGCCTCGAGAGCAGTCACGTCGTAAACTTTCTTCACCATTGCTGTGTCAAACGAGCAGCCGAGCGAAATAGCCTGTGGGAAGACTGTGGCATTGTTTCCCATAAGTCCGTGAAGACCTTCGCCGATGAAGAGGATTGGAATAGAGTGGGGAAGAGAAGCATTATAAGCCTTGAGGGAGTTGAGCTGGCGAACATAGCGCTCCTGAGTCTTGCTAAGAGCGAAGTCAATGTTCATCAGACCAAGTCCGTTAGGATAATACTTCTTCAGTGAGTCAGTAGAGAGGTTACCTTCAGCGTCAGACATCTGCTCGATGAGGTAGATAGAACCCGACTGAAGCTGTGCCAGTTTCTCGGCGAGAGAGAGTTTGCCGATTGCTTCTTTCACAATCTGTTCTCCGCGAGCGTTGTACTCAGCCTGAGTGAGAACAGGCTTCTGTGGTTGCTTCTTTTTCTTTGCTGCGAATGCGCCGGTGCAGAGCATTGCTGCAAGGAGGATAAATACAATTTTCTTCATATTTGGTTTTAGGTTTTTGTTTTTTTAGCTTTTCGCCGCTTGTAGGGCGAACATTTGTGAGCCGCAATTCAGGTTTCCCCTCTCCCCCCCCCTTGTGGGAGAGTCGGAGGGGGCTTTTCGGGCGCAAAGTTACACTTTTTTTGCAGAAATAAGACAAATCGGCATGGAAAGTTGTATGAAAAATATCATTTTCAAGAGTTTTGTGAGTTTTTTGAGAAGAAATATATAAATTTGCAAAGCAAAAGTGTATATTTTCGTCACTGCAAGTATGAAAACATTCAATACAGCGGGTACTTGTCGCCCGAATAAACATTATATGGTGGACATAACCGACCGTTTGGAAATCATTCGCAAGATGGTTGCCAAGGGTGACTATTTCTGTATAAATCGTGGAAGGCAGTACGGCAAGACCACGACGCTCGAAGCTATTAGCGACAAGTTTTCAGATGAATATTGTGTCTTCAGCATAAGTTTCGAAGGTATTTCTGATTCCACCTTTGCTGATGAAGAGAAACTCTACTCTATTTTTGTGTGGCTCTTGGCACAACAGTTCAAATGGGTTCCATTAGATGGGCTTGATGAAGAGGTTGGGAATGAGATAAAATCATTCTATAACGCACATAAAGAGAGATGTTCTGAGGTAGAATTGGCAGACTTCGTCAGCACTATCTGTCATCTTAACAAAAAGCCTATAGTGCTTCTTGTCGATGAGGTGGATCAGGCGGGTAACAACATCTCCTTCTTGAAATTCTTGGGGTTGTTGCGTGGTATGTATCTCAAAAGAGATATTGTTCCGACATTCCAATCCGTCATCCTCGCTGGAGTCTATGATATCAAGAACCTGAAACTGAAGATTCGTCCAGTTGAACAGCACCAGTATAATTCTCCATGGAATATAGCTGTTCCTTTTGACGTGGATATGAGTCTTTCGGCAGAAGGCATAACAGGAATGCTTGCAGAATACAAGGCAGATTATGGATTGGGATTTGACGAAAAATATGTGGCACAGATGATTCGTGATTATACATCTGGCTATCCATTCCTTGTAAGTAGAATCTGTCAGATTATCGATGCAGAACAATGGACTTGGAATAAAGACGGAGTGCTGAAAGCAGTAAACAAAATACTGACCGAAGGAAGCACCTTGTTTGATGACATAGCCAAGAAGCTGGATGAGTTCCCAGAATTAGAGCGTACCATCAGGGGAATTCTTTTCAATGGCTATCGCTATTCATTCAATTACTACGATAAGGCGACAAATCTTGCCCTCATGTTCAACTTCATCA
>JAZRYU010000039.1:0-20514 GCA_045600885.1 Prevotella sp. | reverse complement strand
CTATGTAAATCTTTCAAAGATCGATTGTAAATGCCTTAACTTACCGTTCCCGCTTGCCTCGGATTTGCTCCTGGGAAGCGCCCCGTTTTCGTTTTAGCGGGTGCAAAGGTAGGACTATTTCACAAACCTCGCAAGCTTTTTCAAGGAAAAGTTGCAAAAATAGGCGTTGTTTTGACAATCGTCAAATCACACCCCTCAAAAAAGGGTAATTCCGACTCAATTTTGTGCATTTCTGCGCTTAAGATTTACGTCCTATTTTCATTTTGATATCCCTGCAAAAACCATAGACCTTTCAAAAGTCTTTTTTGGGGTCTATTTTCTCCTATATACATTATTATATATAAGGAGGCTTCAGCGGATTATTTTTGCTTATAGAAGGAATTTGCTATAAAAATGGAAAAAGAAGTACCAAAAATTTGTTTACAATGCATATTATTATTACTTTTGCAGCGGAAAAAACGAATATTTCTCCCTTAACGCCATGCAAAAACACGAAAATCTTCAATCACAATGAATAAAACCTAACCTATGAACATGAAACAGAATACAAAAAAACATCTGCGAAACCTTTTCGCAGGCGCAGCATTGATGCTAAGTGCTACTATGTCAGCACAAGACGCCCCAAAATTAAGAGCCGACAATATCGACGAGGTACTGAAGGCTATGACTCTTGAAGAAAAAGCCACACTGCTCGTTGGCGGTGCTTATGACTTCTTTGAAACAGGTGCCGTAGTAGGAGGATCAGCCATCACCGTTCCTGGCGCAGCAGGATGTACTGCTGTCCTTGAGCGCTTCGGAATCCCAGCAACCGTGCTTACTGACGGTCCTGCAGGAGTGCGCATCTTCCCTACACGCGAAGGCGACACAAAGACTTACTACGCAACAGCCTTCCCTATCGGAACATCTCTTGCCTGCACATGGAACACAGACCTTGTTGAAGAAATTGGCAAAGCTATCGGTAACGAGACAAAGGAATATAAGTGTGACGTAATCCTAGGTCCGGGTATGAACCTCCACCGCAATCCTCTTTGCGGTAGAAACTTCGAGTATTACTCAGAAGATCCATTGCTTACAGGAAAGATTGCAGCAGCATACGTTCGCGGTGTTCAAAGCGAAGGCGTCGGCACAAGCGTGAAGCACTTTGCAGCCAACTCTCAGGAGACAGAGCGCATGAATGTGGACGAGCGCGTTTCACAGCGTGCCCTCCGCGAACTCTATCTAAAGGGCTTCGAGATTGTCATTTGCGAGAGTAACCCTTGGACGGTAATGGCTTCATACAATAAGATCAACGGCACTCTGACACAGGAAAGTCGCGACCTTCTCACAGACATCCTCCGCACCGACTGGGGCTACAAGGGAATGGTGATGACAGACTGGATAGGCAAGCGCAACACAGCGGCACAGGTTCATGCAGGCAATGACCTCATGGAACCAGGTCAGCAACAGCAGTGCAAGGAAATCATTGAAAAAGTAAAGAGCGGCGAACTGAGCATAAGCGATGTAGATACCAATATCCGCAGAATCCTTGAATACATCGTCAAGACCCCTACCTTCAACAAATACGCAGCAAGCGACGCGCCTGACCTTAAGTCTCACGCTGTCATCACTCGTCGCGCAGCAAACGAAGGTATGGTGCTTCTGAAGAACAGCCACTCTACCCTCCCCCTCTCTTCTGACGTAAAGACCATAGCACTCTTCGGCGTGAACTCTTATGAGTTCCTTTCAGGCGGTGTCGGTTCTGGTTGCGTTCATCCGCCATACGTTGTTGACATGGTGGAAGGTCTCAGCAATGCAGGAATCAAGACAACAGATCAGCTGACAGAGGTTTACAAGAAGTACATCGACTACGCAAAGCTGAAGTTCGAGATGGATCGCCACCCTGCAAAATGGTTCATGGCACCACACATGGGACAGCAGAAATATCCTGAGATAGACATTACAGCCTCTGCCCTGAGCAAAGGTTACGCAGATGCAGATGCAGCCATTATCACAATCGGTCGTCAGGCAGGCGAAGGCATTGACCGCGACATCAACACAGAGTTTAATCTCACTGAGCAGGAGCACCAACTCATCAACCTCGTAAGCACACATTTCCACGCTAAGAGCAAGCCTGTCATCGTGGTTATCAACTCTGGTTCAGTCATAGAGACAGCATCATGGAAGCAGAACGTTGATGCCATTCTCGTGGCATGGCAGCCAGGTATGGAAGGTGGAAACAGCGTGGCAGACATCCTTACAGGTAAGACAAATCCTTCAGGCAAGCTTACCATGACATGGCCAAACAATGCTACAGACCACGCCTCAACAGCAAACTTCCCAACTGACCTGGACGTTTATACATACGAATCATACAAGAACAATGGCGGCGTTCCTGGTCATGACTTCACAACTCATGAGGAAGACATCTACGTAGGCTACCGTTACTTTGACAGCTTCAATCAGGAGGTCAGCTATCCTTTCGGCTACGGTCTTTCGTTCACAACATTCGAATACAGCAAACCAAAGGTTACTCGCAAGGGCGAAAGCATTGAGGTAAGCGTAACTGTAAAGAACAGCGGAAAGGTTTCGGGTAAGGAAATTGTGCAGGTTTATGCCGTTGCACCAGAAGGAAAACTCGAAAAGCCTGCTAAGGAACTAAAGGCATTCGGCAAGACACGCGAGCTTAACCCTGGCGAAAGTCAGACGCTTACAATGAAGTTGCAGCGTCGCGACCTTGCTTCTTACGATGAAGACGAGTGCGCGTGGGTAGTAGATGCAGGAAATTACGACTTCCTCATCGCAGCTTCTGCTGAAGACATCCGCCACCGCGTATCTCTGCGTGTTGACTCTCTCACAGAAAAGACCACGAATGCTCTCGCTCCAAAACAGCCTATAAACAGACTTTCAAGACGTAAGTAATTAAAGGTGAGTTCTATAAATTACCACCGAAACTTATAATTAGGAAAAAGTCCTATGTATTTGTAGGGCGAGGATTTGGCTTTCCCTTCGGCCGCCGAGCTAAACCTTCCGAGCCGCCATTCTACGATTTCTTTACGAAACGGCTCGGAAATCCTCGCCCTACATCTTGATTTAATATTCAAAAGAACTGCCGCCGAGGAATTCACGAAGGAGAGATGTTGGCGGAATATTCATATCCGGCACCTTAGGAATATACTTCAAGAACTTGAGCAGACGGTATGCCTCACTGTATTCCGGGCAGTTTTCCGGTACACGTTCCAGCATCGGTTCTGCCTGATTCTTCAGAACGGCAAGTTCGAAGATCATGGCTGAATTGAACACGGCATCGGCATTCTCCTGATAAGGGAATATCCATTTATGCTCACCCTCACGTACAGAAGGCCAGCGACGGATTGTCTCACGAGCATCACATCCGCGGGTCTTAGCATCGCGGACTATACGACGCAAGAGACGATTGTCGGTTGTCGGGATATAGTTGTGCTCATCAAGAAGGATGGAAGTCAGTGCCGAAGCATAGACGCGGAAGATATGCTTATCGTCAACCTTAGAGGTAAGCATCGGATTCAGAGCGTGTATGCCTTCTATGACAAGGACATTATTATCCTCCATCTTCAGGACTTTATCGCTCATCTCGCTCCTGCCAGCAATGAAGTTATAGCGAGGCAGACGCACTTCCTTGCCCTCAAGAAGATCGCAGAGATGCTGATTGAAGAGTTCAAGGTTGAGCGAGTAGATGCTTTCATAGTCATAGTCTCCATTTGGCTGCAGCGGAGTCTTCTCGCGGTCAACGAAATAATCATCAAGGGATATCTGCAGCGGTTTCTTTCCACAAGTGACGAGCTGAATGCTCAGTCGTTTGCAGGTAGAAGTCTTTCCCGATGACGAAGGTCCTGCCAAAAGAACAATCTTCACATCATTTCGTTCGGCTATCTGCTCAGCTATCTTTGAGATCTTCTTCTCTTGAAGAGCTTCAGAGATATTGATAAGGTCTGTAGAGAATCCCTTCTCCACAGCTTCATTGAAGTCGCCGATGGTAGTGATGCCGAGGATATTGTTCCATTCATGATGCTCCTTGAATGTCTCGCCAATCTTAATCTGCGCGGTATATGGAGCAAGGTTCTCAGGATCAGTCTTTGAAGGAATACGAAGCAACATTCCGTCGTAATAATTGACAAGATCGAACAGTCCGACCATTGATGTCCTTGGCAGAAGCGCACCGTAGTAATAGTCGTAATATCCGTCTATCTCATAAACCGTGGTGTAAATCTTTCCCGAATACTTCAGCAGCTTCACCTTCGACGTCAGTCCCAACTTCTGAAATGCACTGACAGCCTCTTCCGTGCGCACCTCATGGCGCAGGATTTCAAAGTCAGCAGCTATGATTTCCTGCATCTTCTTCTTGATGCGAAGAGCCCAGTTTGCAGAAAAGTCTGGGTCAGAGTCAAAGTCCGGATCATGATCATTTCCGAAGTCCACAGCGCAATAATAGCCACCGCTGACGGCATTGCTCACGCGAACACTTCCTTTCGGGTAAAGTTCATGGACAGCCTTCGCTAAGATAAAGAATAATGTGCGCGCGTAAGTGCGTTGTCCACTCTCAGAAGTGATGTCGAGAAACTCCACATCCTTAGGCGAAAAAACCTTATAAGCAAGCGAACAAACACGGTTGTTAACCTTTGCACACACAGGAATTCTATCAAAATTGTTTCTATTTTGCAGAAAAATGTCAAAAAGTGACGTTCCTTTTGCAATATTAAAAAAATTATTAGTATTTTTGCAGCAGATTTTAACCATGGCGATTAAGGTTATTAATGAGGTTGAAATTGATAACAGTTAAGGAAATGGTTGAAACAAACGCAAAAGTATTTGCGGTGCAAAGGTAAGAATTTTTATTGAAAAAAACGTTACAAAAATATTAAAAAATGTCAATTCTGTCAATTTTCAAGCTTGTAGGCTGTTTGGCGATGCTCATGTACGGTATGAAGATCATGAGTGATTCGCTCCAAAAGATGGCGGGTAGTCAACTTCGCCATGTCTTAGGAACCATGACCCGCAACCGATTTACCGGTCTTCTTACGGGTGCTTTCGTTACCGCTTCTGTTCAATCATCTACGGCTACGACAGTGATGACCGTTTCGTTCGTCAACGCCGGACTCCTTACCCTTGCACAAGCCATTTCTGTAATCATGGGTGCCAATATCGGTACCACCTGTACGGCATGGATTATGTCTGCGGGATTTGCGTTCAACATAACCGACATGGTCTGGCCAGCGCTCTTCGTCGCAATCATTCTTTCATACACTAAAAACAAGAAATCCCTTGGCGAATTCCTCTTCGGTCTCTCGTTTATGTTCCTCGGTCTTGGCACCTTGAAGGCAAATGCCGTGGATATGGATCTCGGTCATAACGAAGCTGTTCTCAGCTTCTTCGAGTCAACAGGTCATTGGGGCTACGGAACATACCTGCTCTTCCTGCTCATCGGTGGCATCCTGACCATGTGTGTCCAGTCTTCAGCAGCAGTTATGGCAATCACCATGATCCTCTGCTCTTCCGGTGCACTTGGCATCTATCCTGGTATCGCACTGGTAATGGGTGAGAACATCGGTACTACGGTTACCTCAAACCTCGCTGCCCTTTCGGCAAATCCTCAGGCACGCCGCGCTGCTCTTGCCCACATGCTCTTCAACATCTTCGGCGTATGCTGGATATTGATTATCTTCACATATTTCATTGATGCTGTCTGCATGATGGTAGGCTATGACCCACACTCTTCTTCTGCCAACCCAGCAATCCTCTCCGTGGTACTTGCTGCATTCCATACCAGCTTCAACGTATGTAACGTGCTGATTCTCATTTGGTTCATCAAGCCTATTGAGAAGCTTGTCTGCAAGATTATCCCTAACAAGACTGAAGCTGACGAGGAAGATTCTCGCCTTCAGTTCATCTCTGCTGGTCTTATGCAGACTCCTGAACTTTCTGTTTACGAGGCTCAGAAGGAAATTGCAACCTTCGGTAAGAGGGTACAGAAGATGTTCTCTCTCGTGAAGGAGCTCATCGGCATAAAGGACGAGAAAGAGTTCGTGAAGCTCTATTCGCGCATTGAGAAATACGAAAACATCACCGACGACCTTGAGATTGAGATTGCAAACTACCTTGACCAAGTGTCTGACGCTCACCTTTCTGACGAGACAAAGGCTAAGATTCGCGCCATGCTCCGCCAGATTGCCGAACTGGAATCTATCGGCGACAGCTGCTTCAACCTTGCGCGCACAATGAACCGCAAGAATGCCGGCAAGGAAGACTTCACAGAAAAGCAGTATGAGCGCATCGGCATGATGTTCGACCTCGCTAACGACGCACTCACTCAGATGAATGTGATTTACGCTGGTCGTCGCGACACTCTTGATGCAAACCGCTCATTCAACATCGAGATTGAGATAAACAACTATCGCAACCAGCTTCGCAGTCAGAACATAAAGGACGTGAACAACCACGAGTACAGCTATGCAGTAGGTACGATGTATATTGACATCATCAATGAGTGCGAGAAGCTTGGCGACTACGTAGTCAACGTAATCGAAGCCCGTCTCGGCGTGAAGCAGAAATAAGGTCATGTACCATGTACAATTTACCATGTACAATGTACAATTTACCATTTCAATATAATAATCTAAACACAACTACTATGAACATTACAATTAAATCCATTCACTTCGACGCTACTCAGAAGCTCGAAGAGTACATCAACAAGAAGGTTGAGAAGCTCGCCAAGACTGTTGGCGAAGACACTGACGTTGACATTCAGCTTAAGATCGTTAAGCCTCAGACAGCGATGAATAAGGAGGCAAGCATATCTCTTCCTTATCAGGGCAAGCGCATCTATGCTGAGAAGACTGCCGACACTTTTGAGGATGCAATTCTCCAGGTGCTCGACTCTCTCAAGGTTCAGATTGAAAAGATCAAGAACGCATAAGTTCCAAGTGAGGTAAAACCTCACGGTGCAAACACATTTTTGTAGGGCGAGGATTTCCTTTCCGTTATCGCGTAAACCAGTAGCGTGATAAGCGGCTCGGAAATCCTCGCCCTACTCACGTGTACAATATATCAATTTTTTAACAATTTATCGGCAAATCTCTTCCATATTTTTTTTATTTTTTATAACTTTGCCCCGATAGATATGCCATTTTTTACGGCTGTTTTCGCTGGCCAGCTTACTAAATAGCTGAAAATTAACCTGTTAGAGTGTTATTTTGCCAGCATTTAAGAAATAAAACTGAAGAATATGGACAATATACTTTCCCACGCATCGACATGGTATTTCTCCAAGAAAGCTTTACCTTATTGGGGAGTACTCTTCGTGGATTGCTGCATTATCGTAGCTTCAGGAATTGTATCTCACGCCTTCATCACAGGCACACTCCATACGCTGACGGTCTTTTGGCCAACAGTTCTCACATGGTGTTGCGCCTTGTTTTTCTATCTCGTAGGCTTCCGAGTAATGCACACCTACTCCGGAGTGATACGCTATTCTTCCTTCATAGACCTTCTGCGTGTGGCAGTGGCAAATATCATTGGCATAACCCTAATATTCGCTATCCGGCATCTGCCTTTCATCTCCAATCTGGTTCATAGCCTGGAAATCCCTTCTACAGCCAATGCCGGCGGATTTCTTGTGCCGTTAGCATGGACGGAACTCATCACCTCTTTCCTTATCTCCACTCTCTTCATGTGGGCAATACGCATTGCCGTAAAGTATCTTTATGACATCTATTACGTCAGCTCTAAGGCAAAGAGAGTCTTCATCTATGGCGTTAAGGAAGGTGGTATCGCTCTTGCAAAGAGCATCCATTCACAGCATTCAGACTATGTAATCTCCGGTTTCATCTCAGACGACCCAGAGGATGCACAGCACATGCTCATGGGCGTCAATATCTATCTGAACGACGAGCACATCATTGAGCAGATGAAGGATAAGCATGCTCATACGCTCCTTGTTAGTCCTTATAAGAGCGACGACCTGAGAAACAACCAGCAGTTCATTGATTCGCTCACTGAGGCTAATATCCGCATGATGATGTACACGCAGCAGGAGTGGGACGGAAAGTCTGACCTCCGCCAGTCAATGCTGAAGGAAGTAGATATCGAAGACCTTCTGCCTCGCAACCAGATTGAGGTGGATCTTGACGCAATATCTTCCATTCTCACTGGCAAATGCGTGCTCGTGACAGGTGCTGCCGGCTCTATCGGCTCTGAGATTGTCAGACAATTGGCCACCTTCAAGCCTTCGCAGCTTGTGCTTATTGACCAGGCAGAGACTCCGCTCCACGACATCCGACTGATGATGAAGCGCCAATTCTGCGATATTCCATGTGAAACAATCACGGCTTCCATCTGCCATCCGATTCACATGGAAACGCTCTTTAAGAGATATAAGCCTGAGTATGTCTTCCACGCTGCGGCATACAAGCACGTTCCGATGATGGAAGACAATCCGGGAGAAGCCGTAGCAAACAACATAGACGGTACTCGCATCATGGCAGACCTCGCCGTAAAGTATGGTGTGAAGAAATTTGTCATGGTGTCAACAGATAAGGCTGTCAATCCGACAAACGTGATGGGATGCTCTAAGCGCATCTGCGAAATGTACTGTCAGGCTCTGGATAAGCGACAGAAGAATGACGGTTCTGCTACTGTCACTCAGTTTGTTACCACTCGTTTCGGCAATGTTCTCGGCTCAAACGGCTCAGTCATCCCACTCTTCAAGGAGCAGATCAAGGCTGGCGGTCCGCTTACGGTAACCCACCCAGACATCATCCGCTACTTCATGCTCATTCCGGAAGCATGTAAGCTCGTGCTGCAAGCTGGTACAATGGGCAACGGCGGCGAGATATACGTCTTTGATATGGGTAAGCCTGTGCGCATAGCCGACCTTGCAAAGCGTATGATAAAGCTATCGGGAGCTACTGATGTCGAAATCAAATACACAGGACTCCGCGAAGGCGAAAAGCTCTATGAGGAACTGCTCAACAAGGAGGAAAACACAAAGCCTTCTACGCATCCTAAGATCAAGCTTGCCACAGTGCGCGAACTTGACTACAGCGAAGTCTCTGCAGAGATTGACAAGCTCATAGAAATAACAAAGGCTGGATTCATCGACATGGACATCGTCAAGCAGATGAAGGTCCTTGTTCCTGAATTCAAGTCGAAAAATTCAAAGTACGAAGTCTTAGATAAATAGTAAAACCTTATGAATATACTTTTAACCGGTGGTGCTGGTTTCATTGCAAGCCACACCATTATAGAACTTGACAAGGCTAGCCATTCTGTGGTCGTAGTGGATAATTTCGTAAACTCACAGCCTGAGGCTCTCCGCAGAGTTGGTGAGATCATTGGCAAGGAGGTGCCTTTCGTTGAAGCAGACGTGCGCGACAAGGCTGCCATGGACAAGGTGTTCACGGACAATAAGATTGATGCCGTAATCCATTTCGCTGGCTTGAAGGCTGTTGGTGAGTCAGTGGCAAAGCCTCTTGAGTATTACGAGAACAACATGAACGCAACCTTCGTTCTTCTTGAGTCTATGCGCTCTCACGGCTGCAAGAACATCATCTTCTCAAGTTCTGCCACTGTCTATGGCGACCCTGCCATCATCCCAATTACGGAGGAATGCCCAAAGGGCCACTGCACAAACCCTTACGGACAGACAAAGTCAATGCTCGAAGAGGTGCTTATCGACGTACAGAAGGCTGATCCAGAATGGAACGTAGTGCTTCTTCGCTACTTCAACCCTATCGGTGCCCACAAGAGCGGAAAGATTGGCGAGAACCCTAACGGCATTCCAAACAACCTCATGCCTTACATCACGCAGACTGCCATTGGCATCCGCGAAGAGCTCGGCGTCTTCGGTAACGACTACGACACTCCTGACGGAACTGGCGTGCGCGACTATATCCACGTCGTTGACCTTGCTGCCGGTCATGTTGCTGCACTTAAGGCTATCAACGAGAAGAAGGGACTTGCCATCTACAACCTCGGCACTGGTCACGGATATTCTGTGCTCGACGTGGTGAAAGCTTTCGAGAAGGCTAACGACCTCAAGGTGCCATACGCTATTAAGCCTCGTCGCCCAGGTGACATCGCCACTTGCTACTGCAACCCTGCAAAGGCAAAGGCAGAACTCGGTTGGGAAGCTCAGTACGGCATTGAGGACATGTGCCGCGACTCTTGGAACTTCCAGAAGCAAAACCCAAAAGGTTACGAAGCATAACCACCACCGTTCCCTATCATTCTTGACAGGGCAATCCCCGAACAACCAATAAACCCATAAACTTTATATTTATGCGAGTAATCATTAATAAAAATTACGACGAAATGTCACGCTGGGCAGCAAACTATGTTGCCAGCAAAATCATTGAAGCTAATCCTACGCCAGAGAAGCCTTTCGTTCTCGGTTGTCCTACAGGATCTTCACCACTCGGTCTCTACAAGCACCTTATCAAGCTTTACGAGGCTGGCATCATTTCTTTCCAGAATGTTGTTACATTCAACATGGATGAGTATGTTAATCTCCCAGAAGAACACCCTGAAAGCTACCATTCTTTCATGTGGACAAACTTCTTCTCTCATATTGATATCAAGAAGGAAAACGTGCATATCCTCAACGGTAATGCACCTGATCTTAAGGTAGAATGCGAGAACTACGAAAAGGCCATTGAGGCTGCCGGCGGCATTGACCTCTTCATGGGCGGTATCGGTCCTGACGGTCACATCGCCTTCAACGAACCAGGTTCTTCACTTGCTTCAAAGACTCGCATCAAGACCCTCACTACAAATACTATCCAGGCTAACAGCCGCTTCTTCAACAACGACCTCTCTCTCGTTCCAAAGCAGGCTCTCACTGTTGGTGTAGGCACTGTTATGGCAGCTCGTGAGGTGCTCATCGTGGTTAACGGTCCTGCTAAGAGCCGCGCTCTCCACCACATCATCGATGATGGTATCAACCACATGTGGACTTGCTCTGCTCTTCAGATGCACCCACACGGAAACATCATCTGTGACGAAGAAGCTTGCGTTGACCTCAAGGTTTCTACTTACCAGTACTTCAAGGACAAGCAGCAGCTTGAGGGTATCGTTGAAGAGTATCTCAACAAGTATTAAATCCCCCTTGCATTACCCCCTCTTGTAGGGCGAGGATTTCCGAGCCGTTTGCGGGAATAAAACCTTAATTGCGGCTCAGAAATCCTCGCCCTACAAACAAAACTGATTAAAGAATGTCTGACAAGGAAAAAAGTATTTTCCAACGCCCTGTCTGGGTATCAGTCTTCGCGCTTACGGCAGCCGTAGTATGGGGCTGGGCTTATCCGCTGATAAAGCTCGGCTTTGCAGAATTCCATATTACGTCCGATATGAGCGGAAGCAAGATGCTCTTCGCTGGAATACGTTTTTTCCTCTCCGGACTGATTATCCTTGCCGTTGCAAGGAAAGCAAACAGGAACTTCACCGTACGGAAATCACTGGACTGGCTCTACATCCTCCTCTTCGCTCTCCTGAACACAACGCTCCATTACGCCTTCTTCTACTTCGGACTCTCCCACAGCGATGGCGCTCGCGCTGCTATTCTCAATTCATTGGGCGTCTTCTCCGTGGTAATCCTTGCCTGTCTCTTCTTCAAGAGCGACAGGATGACAGTAAAGAAAATCCTCGGATGCGTAATAGGATTTGCCGGAATACTCGCCCTCAATATTGACGGCGAGAAGAGCGGACAGTTCACGTGGCTCGGCGACGGAATGATCATCCTGAATGCACTCTGCTCAGCATTTGCAGCCTTGATGACGCGCGGACTGAACAAGCGCGTGGATGTCTTCGTGGGAACAGGCTATGGACTTTCACTCGGCGGTGCACTGCTCATCGTGCCGGGACTTCTCTTCGGCGGCACACTGCCCGTCATCACTCTGTGGGGCATCGTAATCCTACTACTGCTCATCAGCATCTCCACCATAGGTTTTACGCTCTACAACAAGCTCCTCACCTGCAATCCCGTCGGTAAGGTAGCCATCTATAATTCGCTCATTCCCGTCATTGGTGCCGTCTCCTCATGTCTCTGCCTCAGCGAACCGTTCTACTGGAAGTATGTAGTGGCAGGAGGACTCGCCACAATAGGAATATATATCATCAACAAGCAAAAAGCATGACCCTCATGATGAAACGACACTCATTTCCGCTGCGCCTTCTGTATTATTCACTTTTCACTTTTCTCTTTTCACTTTTCACTTTTCTCAGCGGCTGCACGGACAGGAACAAGGCTAACGGCAATGGCACCATGGAGCCTGTAGATACCTTTTCCTACAAGGGTTATGCAGACCTTGCCAACATTCTGGCAGGAAAGATGCCTGAGGACAACAGCTTCCTCAATGACATCACCTCTTCCGATGCTTTCACCACACATAAAGGAAGCATGGGAGCCATGTGGAACCGATATAAGAAAAGCGATATAGACATTATACGACAGTGGTCAGCTGACAATCTGAAGATCAGCACTGACACCATCTTCTATCCCTTCGGCGGACCAGACGTAAACTACATCGCATCCTTCTTCCCTGACAGTCGCTTTGCCGTACTCGTCGGTATAGAAGAGGCAGGCAAGCTGCCGTTCCTTGACCAGCTCTCCCTTCAGAACTACACAGAGATTCTCACCTCGCTGCGCACAATCATCTCCACCACCGTCGGACTCAGTTTCTTCCAGACAAAACACGGCATGGAGACTGAGCTTGAAGGCTACCATCACGGCACGCTGCCGGTCATCACAATGTTCCTAGCCCTCCACGGCTACGAGGTCATCACCGTCAACCCAGTGAAGATTCAGCCAGACGGAACCATAGCCTATACACAGCCGGACAAGGTCTTTGCCCACACCATGAAGAAGGATATGGGCAACAGCTTCGAAGTGCTTTATCGTCTGCCGGGAGAACGCGGAGCACGCCGCGTCTATTACCTCAATTCTGACCTCTCAAACGAGAAGTTTGCTGAGAGCGGCATGGATAATCTCATGCAGAAGTATTTCAAGAATAAGACCACGTTCCTCAAGGTTGCGTCTTACCTGCTGCATGATCCGGAATTCTCTGACGTGCAGCAGTCACTCCTTGCCAACAGTCAGACCATCCTCACTGGACCTTCCGGCATGCCTTTCGCCGCATTCAACAAGAACGAATGGCGCTTCCAGCTTTACGGCAACTACATAGCACCCGTTCCGCAGTATTCTGACTATCCTCAAAGCGACTTGAGAAACTTCTACAAAAGCCAAGCCCATACGCCACTCAATTTCCGCTTTGACTATCATTCTTCCGCAAGCCTTGTAGTGGCAACGAGAAAATAAATCTAACCTTATGGTTACTGCAGAAGTTATATTGCCGTCCGTAGCTTTGCAACCCTTTGTGCATCACTATTGGATTTTGAAGACATCTTACACCAACATGTCTAATACCATCCTTCCCGATGGTTGCCTTCATTGGATGTTCCACAGAAAGAAGTCGTTTGATGTGGACAATATTTCTCAAGAGGGAGTAAAAGCTTCTGCAACAGGTCTTTACGACAAGGCAATTCGCATTAGTTCCACGGAAGATGTGGAACTGATAACCGTCTTCTTTCATCCTTACGCTGCCGGAGCCATTATGGGCATGCCGTGCAAGGTGCTGTCTTTTGAGAATGTTGACTTTGAGAGTCTAGAGAGTATAGAGTTCAAGCTGCTGAAACGCCATGTGCTTGATGCTGATTCCACGGAAGAATGTATCGACATGATTGAGGAATTCATTCTGGGAAGACTCACCAAGACGCAAGGGTCACCCTATATGAAGCAGCTTCAGAAAGTGTTTGAGGTAATGAAATCGAAGCCCGATGTGCGCACCACAGAGTTAGCTTCTGAAGCATGCCTGAGCGAACGCCAGTTCCGCCGCGTATTTATAGATAATGTAGGCATGAGTCCTAAACAGATACAGCGAATAATGCGTTTCCGTCATGCAACAAACGAGATGATACGCTCAAAACTTCAGAATCTTGACAATGTGTTATACCTCAATGGATATACCGATCACAGCCATTTCAATCATGAGTTTCATGACATCGTAGGCATCTCGCCAACCGAATACATCGCATCGCTGGAGGTAGTCCGAAAGCGAGGTATCATGCCTGTTTATCGTTCTTATCATACACAAGAATAGCGAATGTAATAAGCAGGAATCTCTGGGACGGTTCTGCGATACACTGTAAATAAAGAAAAAGGTTCATGCCCAACTCCATCTGCATCCTCTGCGAGAAATATTCGCGGAAATATTTTGATATTCAAAAAATTATCTATAATTTTGCAGCTATAAACACTATATGATAGCATCATAAACTATTCTCATGCAAGCACTTACACACGAAAGATACGCAAACTTCTATACCGACTTTGCTTTCAAGAAACTGTTTGGAACAGAAGCAAACAAGGAATGTCTTATCAGTTTTCTCAACGCGCTGTTTGACGGCAAGGAGATAATCACCGACCTCACCTACCTCAACTCAACGTTGAGCATCTCGGCCCTGCCGCTTCAGAGCGCAAGGCAGTGTTTGACGTTCTGTGTGAGAATCCTCAGGGCGAAAAGTTCCTCATTGAGATGCAAAAGGCACTTCAGGAAGCTGTTTTCAAACGCTTCTTTGAACAAGCAGAGATAGCAAACTTCACGCTTGATGAGCGTCGCGACTATCGTGAGAGCCAGAAAGATTTCTGGGATCTGTTTGCTGTAACAGAAACTGCGGAGAAAAAAGGTCGTGCGGAAGGCCGTGCGGAAGGCGAACATAACAAGGCTATTGATATAGCAAAGAAACTTCTTGCATCGGGCTTGGATATAGAATTCGTTGCCCAGAACACAGGATTGCCTATGGACGAATTGAAGTCCATACAATAGATTGATTACATTCCATCAACATAGATCATGGTGGATCACGATACCTGTCCCTGCGCGATTCGGGTAATAACTTTTGTTATATAGAAGAATATAATATTAGGCTAATCTGATAGGTTTATTTGTATGAAAAGTTTTTCTTGTTGTTGTTGATGACAATTGCCATTCTTCCTGCTATGGCACAAATTCAAGGTGTGGATAAGGCAAAAATGGTGGCAGAGAGATTCTTCTCGCAGCAACGTGATGGCATGGGGCAGTCGTACATGATTCAGGATGGTGCCAAGACCGTGAAGTTGATCAAAGCGAAAAGCGCTGATGGAGGTGCTAACTCCATTGGTCAAGAGTCAGCTGAAATTGTCGAGACTAATTCTCGTCAAGCCGTCAGGCGTAGGGCTTCGGAACCTGCTGAGCTTGAACTGGTTTATGATATGAAAGATGCTGACAGGAGTCTGCTTTATATCTTCTCAAACAAGGAGCAGAAGGAGTTTGCCATTATCACAGCCGACGAAATGGCACCGACTATCATCGCTTACTCCACAAAGCAGGCCTTCGACAAGGATAACATCATACCTCCTGTCAAGGCTTTCATTGATGCATATTCCCGTATGCTGAAAGACGGCAAGAGCATCAGGAAGGCTGCCGCGAGTACTGACCGCCATTCCGTCTGGCCACTTGTAGAGACACAGTGGGATCAGGGTGCTCCTTACAACATGATGGTACCAGACGGTAACCTTGTAGGTTGTATTCCTTTGGTAATGGGGCAGATGATGAAATACTACGAGTATCCAAAGCAAGGCAGAGGTGAGCATGGAGGCATCAACTTTGCTGAGCAGCATTATGACTACTCACGTATGTTATGTGCACATTCATCTGAGTCGAACTCGGCAGAGGTGGGCAAGTTGCTCTATCATGCCGGTGTGGCATGTGATGCTGAATATGGGCCTGACGCTACAGGCGCAAAAGTGGAGATAGCCGTTGAAGCGATGAAGACCTACTTTTCCTATGACACATCAGTCACTTTAGCATACCGTAGCAATATGGATGACGCAGCATGGGATGAGATGGTATATGCAGAGCTTGCTGCTGGCCATCCACTGATATACTCAGGATTTCCTGAAAACTATGAAGGCCATACCTTTATTGTCGATGGCTATCATGATGACTACTATCATGTTAACTGGGGATGGGGTGGCTTTTTTGATGGTTACTTCCTGCTTTCTGAATTGATGGATTATCAATATCGTCAATCTGCAGTTTTCGGCCTTGCTCCTGATGGTTGGACTCCAGGACAGAAAGAGACCAGCCAATACAAGACCTTTGGATACTGCGACAATACCATTGCCTCGATAGAAAATATTGCCTACGACTCGCGTGAAGATATCGGTCATGAGAAGGGTATTTCTTTAGGTTTCCCTATGTCGCATCTCGCACCTTATGCAGGTGCAACAATCATCGGCGTACAGATAGGCTTGGCAGAGGATGTTACGGGCATGCGTGTGTTCCTGAACGAAGGATACCAATGGTGTACCCCTGCACAGGCAGGCTATTCTGAGCCGTATTATACACAAGAGGTGGGCAATTGCTATCAAGGATGGAATACTATCATGTTTGATACTCCGCAAACTGTTGACCGTGGCTTCAATGTGGCATACGAGTACGATATGCGGCCACATAATGGTGCTGTTGCTTATTCTCCGAACACATACACATCGCAGCTGTATATCAGAGATAATCTAGGTGCTGAATTTCCTAGTTATGACGGTGGTTGGTCTTATTACTCATACATAACTTATATGCCTTGCATACGCCTCATTTTTGCCGACGACACAGAGATGCCTTATGATGTGCGAGTGCCTTACATGGAAGAAGTCACTGCCGTAGATAATGCACATATCAAGCTGAAGGGCGTAATAGAGAATTTATCGGGATGTGACATCACGCAGGTGACGATGAAGTATGTCATCGATACAAAACCCGAAAAGACGATAACCCTCAATCAGCCTGTCGACAAGAATGGCAAGGCTTATTTCTCGCTCATTATCGAAGAAGAGCTGACTCCTGGAGATCACAAACTGAGAGTGTGGCCAGTGGAAGTAGATGGTCATCCTGATGCCTCGATGCATAACAGTGATGTATATAAACTCTCTCCTCTGACGTTTAAGATAAAGGGCGAATCATCTATACCTCGCACTCATGTCATTGATGCTGCAGTAGATACTTATTGTCCATTTAGTAATTGGTACATGTCTCTTCAGGAAGAATATGCAGCATCCAATCCGGAGCAAGCCATTTTTATCAACACACATGTCCAGCTTATGGGTCCTGACCCAATGGACAATGCTTTAAATCACCAATTTGATATGGATTGGTGGGGAGGAACACCAACCGTTTTCTTCAATGGCTTAAGCAAAAATCCATATAATGAGATTGGGTATCAACTTTCGACCTTTGACCAGACATCACCTGTCGCTATTAATGGTTTAGCCTCGTTTTCGGCTGACAAGAAGAAGGTCATAGTCAAGACCGATGCTAATTTCGCATACACTCATGATGCGGAATATCATTATGAATATGCACTGGTTGAAGAGAATGTTGGGCCGTTAAAGGAATTGGACGGCGCCGTGTACAACCATGTGGTACGTGCAAAATACACCACTAACCAGGAGGTGTTCCCTTATCCAGTGGAGGCTGGTAAGACCTACGAGAATTATTACTCGTTAGACATTCCAGACAATGTACAGGACGTCAATAACACTCATATGGTGGTAATCGTTGTCGATGACAATTCGGGCGAATTCATGAATGGTGTTGACTTGCAGATAGGCGACTATAAGACCGATGTGTTCACACTCGACAAGCCACAACTGTCAATGATGACCGATCTCACTGCCAAACTCAATGTCGTAGATAATTCAAAGACTGCATCTGATGACCTGCATGTATGGACATCATCTGATGAGTTTGTCGTTAGGGTAATGGACGATGGCTTCGTTCAGACCACAGGTTCTGGAACTGCAGTCATCACCTGCACCAGCGCCTCTTCGGGTGCTACCGCTCAGTGCCAGGTAAATGTTGAAGCATGGCCTAATGAAGTAACCGTTGCTACGCCTGGAACACTTCATGAGTTGGTTGAGGTGTGCCAATACACTTCGCTTAAGGTAAATGGCAACCTTAACGAGTATGATGTCGAGTATATCAGGGCACTAACGGGTGGAGAGGATCAGTTCAACCCTGCTAATAGTAGTGGCACTGTGAGCAGTCTGAACCTGAAGGATACTCGTATTCATTATCAAAATGAAAATGATTGGAAGTATTATTATCCAGTGGATAATGTCCTTCCTGCTGCTTTCGGTGGTAATCTCCGTCATTTGGTATGCCCAACTTCAATCAAGACTCTTGATGGTTTAGGAAATGGCTGGTTAAACTTCGATTTTTCTCTCAAAAATTTCTTGAGAAGTCTTACTATGTACGAGGGTCTTGAAAATATAAATGAAGCATGCACTGGCAATATGTTGAACCATGTCTATATTCCATCAACAGTTAATTCCCTCTCTGGCTCGTTCGAAATATCGGATATTGAACATTTCGGCGTTGCAGAGAATAGTCCTTTCCGTGTGTATGATGACTGTCTATACACAAAAGACGGCAGACTGGTTAAGTTATTTGCTAAGTATAAAAGGAAGCTTGTACTGCCAGATTGGTGTACCGAAACTGAGGCTAATCATCGTTTAGATGAAAGAGTAATTGAAACTGTGGCACTTTGCTTTACAACTATTACCGAGGATCTGTCTAATCGTAAGTCCAAGAAGCTTGTCTTTGGTCCTATGTTAAAAGAAGCGAATGGTTTATTTAGCAACGCTCGAGATTTGAGAGAGGTTGTTATGCCTCCGCTCACACCTCCAGTTCTCAATGCATTAGACTGCATGATGGATCCTGCCACCTGCACCCTCTATGTCAACCCACAGAGCATCGAACTCTACAAGGCACACCCAGAGTGGAGCAAGTTCAATATCCAGCCAATGACAGACGAGATGCTTGCCGAGATGGAACCATACTATCAAATAGAAACCGGCATAACTGAAATAAAGACCGACAAGGGTGCCTCTGGCAATGTTTACGATATCTTTGGCCGTCGCATTCAGGCAGACATGCCTCGCAACACGATTCTGATTCAGGACAATAAGAAGTTTATCGCACGATAGTTGCTCTATGTTTTAAATTCAATTTTTGCAATAGTGTTCTTACCGTCCATATGGACAGGTACCGTGATCCTCTTCGAGAAATAATCATGGAATTTTTTCGCATTTAATGCAAATTTGCACATGTTCCACCCTTTTCCCAAGAGACTATAACACTACCCTCTCCAAGAATCTTCTTCTATATGAGAACAGACGTCTTGTGCGTAAGGTGAAGATGTTGTTCTCGTGGGGAAAGTGATGATATAACGGACATTTATGCCAGTTTGGTGTAAATGTCCGTTTTTTACAAGGCGGACATTTTTTATTGTAGTAATTTTGCACCCGCAAATCTTAAAAATCACAAGATAACTATGGTAGAAAATAAAACGCAAGTGGCGCAAGTAACACAAGTCTTAGCGTCAATAATTATTTTAAACGCAAGTTGCACAAGTGACACGAGTTTTGAAAACTTGTGTAACTATAAAACTTGCTCGCGAGAAAACTTGTGTAACTCGTGTAACTTGCGTTTTAATTACATACCAACTTGTGTTTTAATAAAAAAATGAAAGATCTCTGTAGCATAATTATAGACCCTTGCGTCTAATGATGTAAATAGATAAGAAAACAGTAAACAAAAAAGAACAAGAAGATGAAACGTATTTTATTCTCGTCGTTGCTGGCACTCGCAGCAGTGACATCACAGGCAGGAAAACTTCCCGATGTAGAGGGACTCATAGTAGATAAAGATGGCAACCCAATAGAGTTCGTGAATGTCGTATTGCTCAATGCTGACTCAACTTTCGTGCAAGGTGCTACGAGCGACAGCGAGGGACGCTTCAACATCGTGACTCCTGAAAGTACTGGCATACTGAAAATATCAAGCATTGGCTACACAACGCAATATATCAACATGGCTGATTTCCGTGGAAAGGTGCAGCTAACAGACGACACGCAGATGCTCAGTGAGGTGACTGTAAAAGGTCAGATGCCAAAGACGAAGCTCACGGGCAACTCTATGGTAACGAAAATAGAAGGCACCGTACTTGGCACATCTGGCACGGCAAAGGAGATGCTGGGAAAGGTGCCGGGCATGACGCAGAAGGGCGACGACCTTGAGGTTCTGGGCAAGGGCACACCTATATATTATATCAACGGTCGCAAGATGCAGGACAAGGACGAACTGAAGCGACTGCGCTCGGAAGAGATCAGCGAAGTGGAGGTCATCACCAACCCAGGCGCCCAGTACGACGCTACGGTATCGGCTGTGGTCCGCATCAAGACCATCCGCCGCCAGGGCAATGGCTTCGGCTATGACATCGACCTGACCAACAGCAACGATCTGCGCTTCGGCTACGACGATCCGAATGCGACGCACAGCCTGCGCTATCGTCATAAGAACGTCGATTTCTTCGGCATGGCGAACTACTGGAAGTGGGACAGTCCGA